>JACVQG010000144.1 GCA_015661045.1 Dehalococcoidia bacterium
GTTCCAAACCGATACGAGCGTTTTCAGCCACCATCTCTACTAATTCACGTTTGGGTCCCCGTTGGGGCACGGCCAGCTTAACAGTGCCATTCCTTTTCGTACGCAACCATCCTTGAAGTAGCTCGGTATCGGCTGCGGGATGCTGGAGCAAAAGCAGAGGGGGAATATAGGAAGCAGCGTTATAAAATAGCTGGATAAAGCTTGCCATAATTTTGTCGGGTGGCTCACCCTGGACGCCCTCAAGGACAAACGGATCACGGCCCAACAGCTTGGCCCGGCGGATGAAAAATACCTGTACATATGCCAGGTCGTTGGATAGCTCAAAGGCGATTACATCTGCATCCACCAGGCCGTGGATGGTAATTTTCTGCCGTTCTGTTACCGCCTCTACCGCTTGAACCTGGTCGCGAAGGATGGCAGCCTTCTCGAACTCCAGCTTTTCAGCCGCCTCCTCCATCTGGTGGCGTAATTGTTGAACTACAGTCTCATTCTTCCCTTCCAGAAAGAGGATAACCTGGCGCACCACCCTATCGTAGTCTTCTCTGCCAATTGCGCCGATACATGGCCCCAGGCAACGGTGGATGTCATACTCCAGACACGCCCTGGGGTCGGCTCCAGTTATAGTGCGTGTGCAATTGCGGAATGGGAAAAGCCGTTTAATAACTTCGAGGGTTTGGCGCACTGATTTGCCGTCGGCGAATGGGCCGAAATACCTGGCCCCATCCTGTTGCCAGCGCCTCGTGAGGTATACCCGGGTCCACGGCTCGGCAGTATTAATCTTCAGGTAAGGGTAGGTCTTATCGTCGCGGAGATGTACATTATAGCGAGGATGGTATTTTTTTATGAGGTTGTTTTCCAGTATGAGGGCTTCCTGTTCCGAATCTGTTACCAGGAAGTCAATATCCTCGATTTGGGAAACGAGGAGCGCTGTTTTAGGAGACGCATCTGAGGCCGCCTGATAGCGGATGGTTTCTCCGTTAACTTTGATGGGCTGAAGGCTGAAGTAACTCCTGACCCGGTTGCGCAGGCTGGATGCCTTGCCAACGTAGAGCACCTTCCCATTGCCATCTTTGAAAAGATATACCCCCGGCTGGGCCGGCAATGACCGGAGTTGTTCCTCCACCACCATGTATAGCTCCCAAATCCCACAATATCAAACGAGGGATGTAACTAAAGAATAAGCCAATAAGAGGAGGTCAGGTCCCCATTCAACGGGACTGACCTCCTCTTAAATTATACTCCAGGTCTGATAATTGGGTATGGTTCAACCTAGATAGGTTATGGAAGCCGGGTCTTTAAATTAGTTTACAGCTTCCCGCGTATGCGCATTCTTTTGCGCATCATGCGGCTCCAGCGACTGTGCCGCCGCCCCTTACCCTTATTATGCTTCTTTTTTCGTGAAGCTTTCCCCGAGGTTCCTGCCAAAAATTCCTCCACTCTAGTTTACCTGGTTAATACACCAAGGAACGCTGAAAAATACATTACCGATGAATCATTTTAACACATACTTTTGCTGTTGCCAATGGACTGGACACAAATTCGGGATGCTCCGGGCAAGTATTACTAAGGGATTAAAGAAATCGGGGTGGGCGGACTTGAACTGCCGACCTCTTGGTCCCAAACCAAGCGCTCTGCCAACTGAGCTACACCCCGGTCAAGGAAAAACCAAAATCCCAAGCACCAAATTACAAATAATACCTTCCGCCATTTTGGGGTTTTGAATTTGGTTAGAGTTTAGACATTAGAGTTTAGAATTTAACCACTTTTATGTCTGGTTCTAATGTTTTTATTTATATATATTGTCTTTATTAAATAAGCACTTTAGTATAATATTAAAGTACCCCTGGCGGGACTCGAACCCGCGCTACCAGCTCCGGAGGCTGGTGCTCTATCCTCTGAGCTACAGGGGCTCTATACAATAATAAGCACTCCATCAGTATTTGGCAAGCAGGAGGCGCTTCCATGTTAACCAGAATGGATGAATACCCCATCCACCAGACTTACTCGACATTTGACCACGTTGTTGATGGAGACCCGCGCTGGTTTGACCGTTTCTGGTTCATTATCCATGATACCGAAGGGAAACTATGCCTCGGACATGGTATGGGAGTTTATCCCAATCTGAGCATCATGGACGGCTGGGCCATTGTATCCTCTAATAATAAGCAACGTAATATAAGGGTCTCACGGGAGCTTTTCCATGATAGGGAGAAACTTACCGTTGGCCCTCTACACGCTGAAATCGTTGAGCCGTTGCAAAAGTGGCGGTTAAAATTAGATAACAACGGTTACGGTTTCAGCTACGACCTTGAATTTGAATCCCTGGCGCCCCCATATGAGTTAAATCCCCCGGCCTTCCGCCGCTTCCACAATGTGGTGGAGACCAATGCCTGCCATTACAACCAGAGCGGCCATTGCCATGGCAAGGTAACAATAGACGGTAAAACCATTACCCTCAATAAGACCCGCTACTTTGCTTACCGGGATAGGTCCTGGGGTGTGCGCCCCCAGGTAGGCGGACCGCCCGCAGGAGGGCGTATCTTCCAGGAGAAGTGGCCCAGCCCCCGCGGAAATTTCCTCCTGGCTAATGTAGGCGGTTTCCATCTCTGTTATATGGGCGGCGAACGGGAGGATGGAGGGCGCAGTTTTATGGGTGGGGCGATGTACAACTATGAGCAGATGAAACAACCGGTGCGAGTAACAGACGTTCAACGGGACTTCAAAATCTCAGGCGACCGGTTCCAGGGTGGTGAGGCCCTGGTTACTCTCTCCCGTGGGCAACCACTGAAGTTATCCCTGCGTCGGCTTAATACGGTTTTTCTGCGGGGTGGAGCTTATTCCGGCCTTGATGGCTATTATCACGGCATGTATAGGGGTGACATCCATGTAGAAGGGGAGGTCTGGGACCTGACCGACCAGGCCACCCTTGATAAAATAAGCGGCATCAACGACCATATTGTAGAATGCCGCCTGGGCGACCAGGTGGGATATGGTATTTGTGAGCTGTATTACCGGCTGTAGGGTGTAACTGTAGGGGCAATTCATGAATTGCCTCTACCAGGATAAAATCAAACCCATCGGGGTGACTATGCCAGACTGGAAAGAGTTGCTAAGAGGTGACCCGCTTCCCTGGTTATTGGAACCAGATACAGTTCAGCCAGCTATCAGATACTTTACGCTCCGTGATATTTTAGGCCGTGATGACTCTGATAGCGAGGTTAAGAAGGCGAAAGCTGCCATCATGTCGAGCGGGCCGGCGCCAATAATACTTGCTGCTCAACATTCCGAAGGGTATTGGAATAAGCCCGGGCCTGGTTACGGACCTAAATATCAGGGTACAATATGGTCGGTTGTTTTCCTGGCACAATTGGGAGCCGATGGCGCCAATCCACGAGTCCGCTCTGGTTGTGAATATGTGCTTTCCCATTCCATTGCGAAAAACGATGGTTTTTCAGCTAACGGCACTCCGTCGGCTTTTATTCACTGTCTGGCAGGGAACCTGGGTGCAGCCTTGATTGACCTCGGATGATCAGAAGACAAGCGCCTGAAGGCAGCGCTGGAGTGGCAGGCCAGAACTATAACCGGCGACGGAATAGCAGACTCCCAGAACAAAGATTCAGCGGAGCGTTATTATAAGTCCGGCACCACCGGGCCTGTGTTTGCCTGTGCTGCCAATGCGGGCCTGCCCTGCGCCTGGGGTGCAGTAAAGGACATGCTGGCCATGAGTAAAATTCCGCCATTACAGCGTACCCAAAGGATACAATCGGCTATTAAACAGGGGATAGCTTTTCTCCTTAGTCGCGACCCTGCTGTGGCCGATTATCCGTTCGGTCCGGGGAGCGGAATTAATTCAAGCTGGTTTAGGTTCGGCTATCCTCTTGGCTATGTAACCGATGTACTGCAGAACCTGGAGGCATTGAGCTCATTGGGGCAAGCCCAACACCCACAGTTGACCAACGCTTTGAAACTGCTGCTAAGCAAGCAAAACAATGAGGGGCGATGGTCGCTGGAATATAGCTACAATGGCAAGATGTGGGTTGACATCGAGAAGAAAGGTAAGCCCAGCAAATGGGTGACACTACGTGCCCTCAGGGTGCTAAAGGCAGCATATCCAGAATGAGAATATGCGTGTAGGGTGGGTGTAGCTCCGATTCCGCCGGGGCGAAACCTCAATACTAATCGTAGGGGCGGGTTTGAAACCCACCCTTGCCATCTATCTACTTAAAGAACTCCGCCATTTTCACCGTGCCACCCCGTTTGGACACCTCCTGCTGGAATAGCTTTATTATCTCCGTGTCCTCATCCTTGTAGTCTATCTGGTAGCCGCCCTCTTTCACACTGGCATATGTATTTGTAGCCTTTGCCATGCTCACCCGTCGGATGCCATATTTGGCGCTGGACCAGGTGATGGCCAGATAACGGGCCGGCGATTTCCCGATATTGAAATGCTGATGGAACCACTGGTCTGGCGGCACGAACATGCTGCCCTCATGCCAGTCTATTTTCTGCCTGGGCTTGCCCTCCGGCCACATCAAGGAATAACCTTCACCGCTGAGGATGATTACATGTGCGCCCGGGCCGTGCTTATGGCCTTTTTTATACGTCCCCACCGGGAACTCGGAGATATGAGCTCCCATGGCGTTGCTGGCCATAGTAAATTTTACATTAGTGCCACCAGCCCCACGCTGCTTATAATCATAGAGCTTAAAATTGCGGATGTCGGTTACAAAATTGCTCTCCCATGACTTTCCCACCACTGAAGCATATAGCTTGCCCTGGGCGCTGAAAAAGTCCCCCTGGGAACCATACCTATCGGTGAAATTGAACTGGTTATTGAAAATAAATTCAGGGTTGCGGAATACATTTATCACCAGTGGGGCATTAGTCAC
>JACVQG010000145.1 GCA_015661045.1 Dehalococcoidia bacterium
GAGCCTTCGACCTGCCTAAATTAATTTTAATTGTTGGTGTTGGGGTTTGCTCTCTTCCTGTGGTAAGGGTTTACTGATTTCCTGCAATAGCTTAGGGAGCTTCAACATATCAGCCTGGATAGTCGCCTTCAGGCTTTGCTGATGGAGTGCGGCTGCCGGATGATACATGGCGAAACAGATAGTGCCATTTTGACGCCGCCACGTGCCATGCACCTTGCTGATACTTTCTCCGGGGAAGAACCGCGCCATAGAATGACGCCCCAGGGTGACGACTATCTTTGGCTGGATGATTTCTAGCTGGCTGTCCAGATGTTTTCGGCAGGCTTCTATTTCGGCGGGTAGGGGGTCCCGGTTTTCCGGAGGGCGGCACTTCACCACATTGGTGATGAACACCTCCTGCCGGTTGATACCAGCCGAGGCTAGAAGGCTATCCAGGAATTTCCCCGCCGGGCCAACAAAGGGGCGTCCCAGTTGGTCTTCATGGTAACCCGGCCCTTCACCGATAAATAAAAGAGTAGCCTTCTCTGAACCCTCACCCGGCACAGCGCGAGTCCGGCCGCGGGATAGGGCACAATCCGTGCAAACAAGGATTCGTTTAGCTACCTCTGCCAGGGATAAATTGGCCTGAGAGGAAGGTTGATTTACAGACATATTTTTCAGTATTACCCTTTTTTGCATGATAGCACGGTTAAAGCGGGGTAGTCAATAAAATTGATTTACTATCTAAACCTGTGCTACACTTCTTTTTGTGAATAAGGCTGATTTAGTAAAGGGCCGTGTTGCCGTAGCCATGAGCGGGGGAGTAGACTCCTCCGTGGCTGCTGCATTATTAGTTCGGCAGGGTTACCAGGTCTTCGGAGTCACTATGCATCTGATGACAGAGATAGAGACAGAGATAGAGCCCCACCACCACCCATGCTGCCGCACCGAGGATGTCAACGATGCCGCCCAGGTGTGTCACCGCCTGGGCATCCCGCACTATGTGCTGAACTTCGAACCACTGTTCAAAGAATATGTGATAAACCCCTTTTACGCCGAATATGCCCGCGGGCGCACCCCCAACCCCTGCCTGGCCTGCAACCGGGAGATGAAATTCCATTTTCTGCTAAATAAGATGCGCGCCCTGGGCGCCGATTACCTGGCCACCGGCCACTATGCCTGTGTAGATGCTATCGGAGGCGGTCATCACCTGTTAAAGGGCATTGACCCGGCCAAAGACCAGTCCTATGTCCTCTATATGCTGGGAGAGCAGGAGCTTTCTCGCCTGTTGCTGCCGGTAGGGCGCTATACAAAAACAGAGGTGCGCCGGCTGGCGGCTGAATTTGGATTGCCTGTCTCAACCAAGCCCGATAGCCAGGAGATCTGTTTCCTGCCCGACGGCGATTACCGGCCTTACCTGGAGGCGGGTTTCACTTCTTCACCGGGAGACATAGTTGATACGGATGGCCATGTATTGGGCCGGCACAAAGGCATAGCCTTTTATACCATAGGACAGCGGCGTGGAATGGGTCTCAGTTCCTCTCACCCTCTATATGTTCTGGAGATTGAGGCCGCCAACAACCGGCTTGTTGTAGGGCCGGAAGGGGGGCTTTACTCTAATTGCCTGCAGGCCTCAGCTATTTCCTGGGTCTCCGGTGAAGCGCCATTGCCGGGCAATAAGATTTGGGCCAGGATACGCTATCATTCCCCCGAATCGCCGGCCACCATCCGGACGGAAGGAGACACGGCCCTGGTCCACTTCGACCAGCCTCAACGGGCTATCGCCCCCGGCCAGGCCGTTGTATTCTACGAAGGAGATGTAGTGCTGGGTGGAGGGACAATAGACTCGATAGTAAAGGACACACCGCGAGAAAGAATCCGGAAGGTGCCAGTAGTTACCGCCGGACCGTGAACTAAGAACACTGTCATTGCTCCGAAAATAGGCAAAATCCCAATAGTCGTAGGGTCAGGTTTTTAACCTGACCGCGTGGGCGGGCGGGTTCGAAACCCGCCCCTACGTTAATAAAATATCTTTCCCAAGCTCTCGCTCTTATCCCAATAAATCGGGATTTCGTAAAGCAGAAAGTGGGAGAGGATAAAAGATATATCGGGTCTCAGAATAGCATGGCATTCTCGTCCAGGAGCTTATGCAACCACCACCAACACTAACTGAAGAAAATGAACTCTGGTTGCAGGGCTACCGCTTCATCGCCGGCCTCGATGAGGTCGGCAGGGGGGCTCTGGCCGGCCCTGTGGGAGCGGGCGCTGTCATCCTGCCAACAAACATTGACATATCCTTGCTGGATGGGGTACGGGATAGCAAGGAGCTAACCCCTGCTCAGCGCGAGTCCTTATCCCCTCGAATTAAGAAGGTGGCCCTGGCTTTCGGAATTGGCATGGTGTCTTCTGAGATGGTGGATGAAATAGGAATAGTCGAGGCCACCCGCCGGGCCATGGCTCAGGCCATAAAGAAACTTGGAGTATCCCCGGAGTTCCTGCTTGTGGACGCCCTCAAGTTGCCTAAAATACTATTACCCCAGAAAGCCATAATTGATGGCGATAAACTGAGCCTTTCCATCGCCTGTGCTTCCATCATCGCCAAAGTGGCCCGCGACCATTTAATGATAAATGTGGAAAAGAAATATCCCGGCTACGGCTTTGCCCGCCATAAGGGATACGGCACCCCCGAGCACCTGGACTGCCTGGAGCGATTTGGCCCGTGTCCCATCCACCGCCGTACCTTTGCGCCGATAGCGCAGGGGAAGCTGCTGTAGTGTGCCTGCGCTCCCCCAAAGGTTTATCACCGGCTCAATAGCGGTTACACCAACATATTCGACAGTTTTCCCGCCATTTTCAGTTCCCTCTGTAACGCACCTTTCTAGTTGCTTTTGTCCCACAGATAGAATAAATTTAAAGGACTAATTGGATTCCATTAGTAGGTCTTTATCGCTGTGTAGTATCTGGGAATCTACATACTCACCAGGGGGTGGCTGAGTGCCTGAAAACTTTAAATTGCTGACGGATATAAGCATTATTCTGGTAACGGCAGGAGTAGCGGTCGTCCTATTCCGGCGTCTCCATTTACCAGCCGTGCTGGGCTATCTGGTAGCAGGGCTAATAGTGGGACCATACACCCCGCCCTTTGCTTTTGTCCAGGATGTTGAGACCATACAGCAACTGGCTGATTTTGGAATTATTTTATTGCTGTTCAGTCTGGGATTAGATTTCAATTTTAGCAAGTTACGTCAGGTAGGTGTTGTAGCTACAATAGTGGCCAGCCTGGAAACCATATTTTCACTTTTTTTAGGCTATGTGGTCGGCCGTCTTCTGGGTTGGTCAATAATGGACTCTATATTCATCGCAGCAGCCCTTTCCATCAGCAGCACAGCCATCGTGGTAAAGATCCTTACGGATATGGGCAAGACAAATCTAATTTCATCCCGGATTACTTTCGGCATTCTCATAATAGAGGACTTCTTTGCTGTACTTATGATGATTTTGCTATCAGGAGTGGCGGGCGCGAAGGGGTTGAGTTGGGATAGCGCCGGCTTTTTATCCTTAAAGCTCCTGGTAGTGGCTACCGCTGCGCTGGTCCTGGGCCGAATAGTCGTACCCTGGATTCTGGAAAGGGTCGCCCGGGTAAATTCATCGGAAACTCTGGTAGTGATGGTGTTGGGGCTGACTTTTTCCATGGCGCTTATCACCAATGCCGTGGGGCTTTCAGTAGCTGCTGGAGCTTTTCTTATTGGCGCTATTATCTCCGAGTCGCGACATATGGAGGAAATCAGGCGCTTGCTTAGCCCCATACGGGACATGTTTGGGGCCTTATTTTTTGTTACCATGGGCATGCTTATAGATATTTCTACGCTTGGTAGTTACTGGGCGCCTGTGCTTTTGATTACCGTATTTGCCATCCTTACGAAAATAATATTGGCCTTTTTAGGCACCTATATGAGCGGTTATGATGGTAAAACATCGTTGCGAGTGGGGACAGCCCTTTCCCAGAGGGGCGAATTCTCCCTCATCATCGCCAAAATAGGTCGTGAAACCCCGAGTGTCGGCTCGTTCGTTTACCCGGTAGTGGCTGGCGTATCTTTAGCAACTACGCTTATATCCCCCTATTTGATTCATCATGCTGATGGCATTGCTGGCAAGATAAGCCGTTTAGCGCCGCGGGGATTAAGGGAATATATGATATATCTGGGCAGTATATTTCATGCCCTCAGGCGCAGTGCGGCCAGGCAATCATCGCTGTTCAGGATTATACGGCAAAGTGTCCCCAGCATTGCTATTAACCTGCTTATAATAGGGGTTTTCTTACTTAGCGGCAGCTTCGTTCTGGAGCTAGGGGAATCCCTGGCGATTATATTAGGAATTGGACTGCAGACAGCAAAGGAAATCATCGGAATCGCAACCATAGTTCTAAGTCTACCGTCGGCTATTGCCATCTGGCGGAGCTTAAGGGCTATTTTAGACGCTACTGTTGAGGCGGCGCCGTGGGGGAAAACCAATGTGAAATTTATCTCACCAGACGTAGCTCGCCTTATCTTACGCAACACAATCTTTATTGTTCTTCTGGTGGTGCTGGGTATCATATCTATGCCGCTCATGTTAAGGTTGGTCGGTTCAGGTTTAAATATTTTCCTCAGCTTAACCGGTCTGGCAGTAGCTGCGATAATTTATCTTCTGTGGGGAGCCATCAGGGGCTTTCATCAACATGTGGAAAAGCTTTACCGTGATGGCTTGTTAGGAGAAGCGCCCGGTGATACTGTGGACGTAGTATCCACAAAGGAAAAGGTCAATTAGTACCACAGATGGCGGGGCATTGCCTTCTCTGCCTGGGTTTGCTATGATTAACCTGTGCCCTGGTTCACTTACCTCTTAGGAGAACAGG
>JACVQG010000146.1 GCA_015661045.1 Dehalococcoidia bacterium
ATGTTAAACGCTTTAGTAATAGACCTGGAGTACTGGTTTTGCGCCGAGGAAATCAGAGAACTGGCGACAGATGTCACCGATGACCAGATAATCGGGTCTACTACTCCTATCTTAGAGTTATTAGATAAATACCGTATGAGGGCTACATTTGCCGTCCAGGGGACGGTAGCTGAAAAGCATCCTGATTTTATAAAACTGATACATAACAAGGGACATGAAATTGCTTCTCACGCCTATTCTCACAAACCGGTACATGTTTTAGGAAGGCAGGGGTTTGAAGAAGAGATAGAAAAATCGGTGTCTCTCCTTAAATCTATCACGGGGGAAAGCCCGATTGGCTTCAGGGCGCCGACATCTTCGATTAATAATAATACTATTTGGGCAATGGAAATCCTGGCTAAACATGGCTTTAAATACGAGGCCAGCGTCTGCCCGGTCTGGACTCCCCAATATGGTGTTCCGGGGGCGCCCCTGTATTGCTATCGGCCCTCCCTGAATGATTTGACCATAGAGGATAAAGAGAGCCCCATTTTGGAATTACCGATGACTGTATTGAACATGGGTGTAAAATTTCCTGTGGCGGGGGGATTCTGGTTGCGGACAACGCCATTGTGGTTCTCCAGATGGGCGTTGAGGAGGGTAAACAGGGAACGTCCGGGAACAGTGTATATCCATCCCTGGGAAACATACAGGGAAACACCAAGGATAAAAGGTATCTCACTCCTCGACAATTTTGTTTTGTATTATGGTATCAATTCAACGCTGAGAAAATACGAATCAATGCTAAAAACGTTCCAATTTGCCCCCATACGGCAAGTGTTAAAGCTATGAACCTTTCTCAATTACATCAACCCACAGGATCAGGTACTGATAAGGGCGGGTGTCTTCAGGCCGATAAATATTTATCTCTACTTTCTGTTGTTTCCCCAATTTCACTGGAATTAAAGGAACAGGTTCTTCCCATCTTTGCCCTCCTTCCAGCGATATAGGATTTTTGGTGAACGTTGGAGTACCGCCAATTGTAATCTCCAAACGATAGGGTATTGATCTTTGTTCCTGATTCACAACCCCAACTTTAACAGTAGCCGGTTCTCCTAATCTAATGGTTACAGGATAGTTAGAAGCTTTATCGTCTTTCCCGAGAACATATAATTCAGTAAATTTCTCCCCAAGTTTTGGATTGATTATTGCAAATCCTATACTACCTATAGCTATTACAATTGAACAAGCCAACACCAGCGAAATTACTTTTTCTACACGGCGGGCCTTTTTCCACATAGGTACTCTCAGCGGTATCTCTATCTCGAAGCGCTCTTGTTCAGCCATCCGTTTACGAATGTGATAAGAGGTAATGCTTGATCCCATCGTAAACAGAGAATATCCGATGAATAGGGGCTCCAAGCGAAGTCCCCAGGGCGTGTAGTTAATCACAAAAGCCAGCAAAGATACGATTACCAATGAAAAACCGGCACTGATAATAAGGCGTTCCAACAGATCAAGCTTGCCTTTGCCGGGGAAAATGGCGCTCAGAAAGGCATATCCAGGCAAAAACAAAACGAAGGGAATCCCCAGGATGGCCCTCGGGATGTTCCAGGGGACGATAAGGCTCATTGCAAGTAAACCCACAATTGAACTTACGATAATAAGCTCCTTACGAGGAGTTATTACTATTACCTTTTTGCTTTCCATTTGGTAATATTGTAACATATCTAGCGTAAACACAATTACTTTACTTTACGAAAGGGGATTTGGTTTGGTAAAAGTGATGGTTACCGGTGGGGCTGGTTTTATAGGCTCCCATATAGTAGACGCACTGTTAAACGAAAAACATGACGTTGTTATAGTAGATAACTTGAGCACCGGCTCCAGAAAAAACATTAACCCCGGAGCGCGGTTTTACGAAGTTAACATATGTTCTTCTGATATATCGCATGTTTTCGAATCCGAAAGGCCACAGATTGTGTGTCACCAGGCAGCGCAAACTGTAATCAGCCGCTCTGTGGCGGACCCCCTTTTTGATGCCAATGTGAATATACTCGGAAGTGTAAACCTGATATCCAATTGTCTGCGATATGGAGTAAAAAAACTTATTTATGCTTCCTCCGGGGGGGCGGTGTACGGAGAGCCTGAACACTTACCTGCAACAGAACAATACCCGGTTAATCCTTTATCACAGTACGGCGCCTCGAAACATACCGTAGAACATTACCTCCATCTTTACTGGCTACAGCATGGCCTTGAATACGTTTCCCTGAGATATTCGAACATTTATGGCCCACGGCAAAATCCGTCAGGAGAAGCTGGTGTTATAGCTATTTTTGCCGGGCAAATGTTACGGTCGGAACAACCGACCATATTTGGTAAAGGAGATAAAACCAGGGACTATACCTATGTTGCCGACATAGCGCGGGCTAATCTACTGGCCATGCCAGCCGGCAAAACAGGAATATACAACATCGGCACAGGGGTAGAAACCTCTGACCGGCAAATATTCGATATCGTTGCTCAAAATGTGGGCTACAAGGGGGAACCAAAACACTCACCGGTGCGCAAAGGAGAAATCTATCGGATTTGCCTTGATTCTTCCAAAGCTAAAGCGGAGCTTGGTTGGGAACCATTAACCTCTGTAAAGAATGGGATAGCTCAAACAGTAGGGTTTTTTAAGGGCAACCACTAAATTAAGTGGCTCTAATCTTATTGACCTCCCCGGTGATACTAATAACTGTCTACCCAGATTTTGAGGTATTATGTTTATTTTTGGCCACATAGGTATAACTATCGGCGTTGGAATGCTTATAGAAGCTATAACAAATCATCAACATACAAAAGAGAGAATTCAACAATCTGAAAGCGACTATTCAACAGGACAAGTAGTAAAAGGGGTAACAAACTCCAGAGTATATAAACCGAATATTATCCCAGTAGGGAAGTGGCTGGACTACAGATTACTTGTGTTAGCAAGCATGTTGCCCGACATAATTGATAAACCGATGGGTCAAGTATTTCTAAAAGATACCTTTAATTACGGGCGTATCTATGGGCACACGCTCGTTTTTGTGTTAATTACCGGCATACTAGGAATGTGGGTATTCAAAAAATGGGGTAAGGGATGGCTGCTTATTATGGCCTTTGGTTCTTTCATGCATGATATGGAAGACCAGTCATGGCGGTGGCCCCAGGTGCTCTTGTGGCCATTAAAGGGATGGGGTTTCCCTAAAGAAGACCTCAATGCATGGCTATCTGGTGTTTACCGCGCTATAGTAACCGAGCCTGATGTATTCATCCCTGAATTGGTAGGAATAGTAATCCTCGCTCTAGCAGCTATCAGAGTATTCCGAAATAGACGTTTCCAATATGCTTTAAAAACGGGACATATTAATTGAGTTACATAAATCAGGTTACCCGGTCTCGAAGATGTCATTTTACAGACAACGTTCATTGTTCCAATCAAGTAATAGAATATTATATTAATATGGTGAGTATTTAATTGCGCAGTATCTTTTTCCCAAATTACAGGATTTTTATTACAGTAGTCTATTTAATAACGATAACCATTGCAGAGATAATAGTAGTTTTTAGCCAGCCTTTAGCAGGCATCATCGCCCATCTTTTAGTATTGACTGCTCTCCTGGTACATGCGTCCCTTAAGTTGAATGACCCTGGCCATAGGCTACTACTTGCACTCACACTTGCACCACTAACCCGTATTCTCAGCCTGGCTACACCAGTGACGATGTTCCCCCAGATATTCTGGTTTCCACTTATTTATGGTCCGCTATTGTTAGCTGCATTTTTAGTGATATTCAATTTGCGTATCCCGCTTGGCGAAATAGGTTTTAAATGGGGAAAAATCCCTGTCCAGATACTGGTGATTCTGGTAGCGCCGATTTTAGGAACAATAGAATATCTAATATTGGCCCCGGCGGGTTTAGTCGCACCACCACTCACATTTAAAAGCGCCTGGTTACCGGCGTTTATTATTATTGCCACAACCGGGTTTGTAGAGGAGCTTATTTTCAGGGGTATCCTGCAGAAGTTATCCAAAGAGGTATTGGGTTCCTGGGGATGGATATATGTTTCCTTCTTATTCGCTGTTCTTCACCTTGGTTTTTTAACTATTGCTGACGTGCTATACGTGTTCGCAGTGGCTGTTTTGTTTAGCTGGGTAGTAAAAAAATCAGGCTCACTCCTGGGAGTGAGCCTGTCTCACGGACTATCTAACGTATTCCTGTATGTTGTTATTCCAGCGCTGGTTACAACCTAACCTGAGATAATATCTTTTCCAAGGCCATAATTACAAAAGCTATTCCCAAGGGTAATACACCTATATACAGGTGTTTGCCAATCTTGTCAACTTTACTGCCTTTGGCCCCAATTATTTCCTTGGTGCACAGATAACCTACCAGGGCCAACGTAGATACCAATCCAAACGCCCCAATAGGATTCGTTGCTGCCATAGAAGTTACAGTTGTGACAGTTGTTACCGTTGTTGTCGTTATAGTTGAAATCATTTTATATTCCTATCAATATTTATAAACACTAACATCGGAAATATAGCATACCAGTTTTACTTTGTCAAGTTATTTCTTTGATTATTTAAAAATAGGCAGCCGTGAATCTACGGTTTGCCGTTGGACTAATCCATTCGGGCTGTTATAGGTATAATAAAGTACCCGGGCAATACTGTGTGCAATCAAGTGCGAAGCACCGCTCCCAACTCCTTCTGCAACCGGTTCAGGATTCTTTCCTGCACCTTGTCCACCTCTTCATCGGTGAGGGTTCGGTCGGGGGACTGATATACAAGGCGGTAAGCCAGCGACTTCTTCCCCGGCGGGATTGGCGCCCCTGTGTAAA
>JACVQG010000147.1 GCA_015661045.1 Dehalococcoidia bacterium
GCTTGGAAATGGAGATAGTAAAAGCGGTATCGTGTCGCCAGCCCAGAGGGCAGTTGGCGAAAATCTGGAGATACTTTGGGCCACGGATAGAAAGGGCTTTTTTAACCTTTTTATCCAGGTCAAACGGGTATCCGACGGAGGTGGTTGCCACATAGGGTAGCCCGTGGGCCAGGGCAATCTCAGGCAGGTTCTTCTTGGGCCGCAGATTCCCCCAGCTAATCTTACCAGCCGGGGTGGTGGTGGTGGATGAGCCGTATGGGGTAAGGCCGCTGCGCTGTACGCCGGTATTGGCGTAGTTCTCGTTATCATAGCAGATAAACAGTATATCGTGGCCGCGTTCCCACATGCCGGAGAGGGCGCCGAAGCCTATATCAGCAGTGCCCCCATCTCCACCCTGCCCGATGACACGGATTTGGTCTATACGTCCGGTTGCTCGTAACGCTGCCTCAACCCCTGATGCTACGGATGCCGAATTTTCAAACAAGGAATGAATCCAGGGAACCTGCCAAGCCGAACGGGGATAGTTGGAGCTAAAAACCTCCAGGCAGCCTGTCGAGTTAGTCGTAATGATATTGCGGCCGGCTGCCCGCAGCACCAGTCGAACAGCTAAAGACTGGCCGCAACCGGCGCAAGCGCTATGGCCTGAAGCGAATAAATGACTTAAGTCCTCTGTAGTTTTGCTTACCATAATCTTCCTTAAACTATTTCTTTGCTTACCATAATCTTCCTTAAACTATTTCTTATGCTGCCTGGCAGGGTTGGAAACACCCTCCAGCTCCAGGTCCGTCCGTAAATCCAGATATTCAGTATCTACCGGGTGCTGGTGGGCTTTATTCAATGCAGTTTTCACAGTTTCGGCTGTGATATCCCGGCCCCCCAAACCGGCAATAAAACCACTGATAGCTGGTTGATGGGGACGGCCATAGAAAACTGAACGGAGTTCGCTCGCAACTGGCCCCCCAAAACCTAACGATGTTGCTTTTTCGATTACTACTATATGCTTCGCCCCTTTAAGTGACTGGTAAAGCTGTTCTTTGGGGAAGGGGCGATAACATACAAGTTTCAATACCCCCACTTTTTGCCCCTGGGAACGTAGCTGGTCCACTTCCTCTTTAAACAGGGAAACCATAGATCCCATGCCCACCAGAATAGTAGTAGCGTCGTGAGTTTGGTACTCCTCTATGATCGCTGTAGCCGGACGCCCGAATGTCTTCTCGAAATCGTGGGCCACATTCTGGATAATACCGATAGATTGCTCCATAGTATGCTGTATCATAAAACTCAGGGGATTTTCCGGGTCTAACTTATATAAAGGCTTAAATGGCGGCAGAAAAGAGTCTACCTGTGCCTGGGAAGGGATGTCTACGGTTTCCCAGGCATGAGACAGGACGTACCCATCCAGACACACCATCACAGGCAGTAGCACCCGGTGGTCCTCTGCGATTCGGTAAGCCTGATAGACGAGGTCAGCCGCCTCCTGATTATCCTCAGCATAGAGCTGAATTACGCCCGTATCCCGCTGGGAAATAGAGTCCTGCTGGTCGTTCCAGATGTTCAGCGGAGCCGAGACAGACCTGTTAACACAGACCATCACTACTGGCAACCTCATGCCCGCAATATTGAACAGGACTTCGCTCATTAACAGAATACCCTGCGAGGATGAGGCCGTAAAAACCCTTACACCGGTAGCGCTGGCCCCCAGGACTACCGATGCTGCCGAGTGTTCGCTTTCCACATTTACCCACTCCGCTTTAAGTTTGCCATTGGCAACCATATCAGCCAGTTCCTGTGGAATGTGGGTCTGAGGAGTAATGGGATAGGCTGCAATAACCTGGGGCCGGCACAGGGCAACTGCCTCGGCTATACCTTGAGAACCTTCGAGTAATTTCTTAGTCAATTAGGTCTTCTCCCCGCTTCATTATCTTTCCCCTGTTTCTAGTGAGTGTGCACTTTTTTAATTATGATGTGGCCATGCTTTTAAATTCCTGGTTATCGCTAAAAACCATCCATTCCTGGGGTAGCGACTTTTCCTCCGGGACCATAACAATATCATCCACCGGACAAACGTCAGCGCAATTGCCGCAGCCCTTACAATAAGTCAAGTCCGAGTAGTATGTATTGCGTCCCTTGCCATAGATACATCCTTCGGGACATGAAAGAGCACATAGATCGCAAGCGGTGCAGGTTTTATGCAGGTGACTGGGACGGGAATTAACGCGCCAGCTCCCTGTCCTGTTCTCCCGACTGGTGCCCGGTTGAGATACTCCACCTATTGTTAGTTTCATTTTGCGTCTTTCTCCCCATCGTTTTTAATAAATTCGTAGGCACGCTGGAGAGCTATTACATTTTTCTCACCCATTGGCCCCGGGAAACGTTGTCTTATGGCGGCAATTAATGACTCTATTTTTATTTCCCCGGTGGCAGCAGCAAAAGCCCCCAACAAGGCGGTATTAGCCCTATCGGCCCGCCCCATGACATCCTCAGCGATGAGGGATGCGGGAACAGTAACAATCCTCTGTGTTCGGGGTTTTATCTGAGCTGTTACTGTTGGAGTGTTGATAATAACAATGCCATTGTCCGGCACACCCTCAGTAACATCAAAGTCCTTTACCAGGGTAGGGTCCTGGACAATGACATAATCTGGGTTACGCACCTGGCTTCGTTTACGGATTGGCTGTGAATCCAAGCGGATAAATGCATTCATCGGGGCGCCCAGTCTTTCGGCGCCAAAATTGGGAAAGGCTAAAGCGTATTTGCCCTCTTCAAAAGCAGCAGTAGCCAGCAGCATAGCAGTTGTTATAGCCCCCTGGCCGGCGCGGGCGTGGACTCGGATTTCTTTCACTTTATAACTATTTCACCTGCCTTCTCTATTTTTCCAGTTTTCTCTCTAACGCGGTCAGACGGCGAACGTGGGCTCGTTCCTCGTCCATTATCCGGTCGATTACAGGGAAGTCCTCCTGGCGCAATAGGCTTTTCATCTCCCAGTAAAAGAGGAGGGAATCTTTTTCTGCCGCCAGAGCAAGATGGACTACCTCTGCATCATTAGCAGCCCTGGCAGCCATGCTTCGAGCTGTTTTATCATCCTTGAAGACCAGGCCGTCAGATAATGTTTTGACATAAAGTGCGTATTCTCCGGAGTAGGTCTCCGATACCGGGTTGGCAGGTATAGAGTTAAGGATAGATTGAAAAGTTTTCAGGTGCTTTTTTTCTTCACCTGCCAGGTTTTCAAATGCAGCCCTCGAAGAGGCATCCCGGGCTGTATTCATGGCTGCCAGGTAGAATGCTTCGCCATTACGTTCAATATTTATGGCAACTTCCAACATGTCCTGACCTGAAAAAAGGACTGACATTTTAGCCCCCTAAATTTCTAATATATCGGTCGGCCTGGAGCGCAGCTTTAGCTCCTTCTCCCGCTGCTATCACTATTTGCTTTTCAGGGGTATCGGTAACATCACCGGCAGCAAATAACCCCGGTACGCCTGTTTCACAGGTTGTAGAAACTTTTACCTCTCCCCATTGATTTAACGCCGCGATCTCTTTTACGGGTTCAGAATTAGGAACCAGGCCAATCTCCACGAATATCCCGGCTACTTCCAGCCGTTTTCTTTCACCAGTTTTTATATTTTTTATGTGTACTGCCTCTACGAACTTATCCCCCTCGATTTTCTCCACCTGGTGTTCTAAAAGGATAGTCAAATTGCGGGCATCCTTAATTCTGTTGATTGTTATCGGGTCACCGGTAAGAGGTGTAAGAGATACTATGTAAACATGTTCAGCCATTTTTATCAAGTCATAACTTGCCTCGAGGGCTGAATTCCCACCTCCGATTACGGCCACCTTCATCCCCGTGAACACAGGGGCATCGCAGATGGCGCAATAGCTAACACCCTTGCCCCGATATTCCGCCTCTCCCGGTACATTTAAAGAGCGGGAGCGCTTTCCAGTGGCCAATATTACTGCTTTGCTTTGAAAAGTCTCTCCCGATTCAGTTTTTACTTCAAAATGGCAATCCAGGCGGCTCACACTGCTGACTTTGGAACCGACCTTCTGCTCCAAGGGATACTGGGTTACCTGTTTATTGAATTTTTCTATTAATTCGGGACCCTCAACAAACTGGTATCCCATATAATTTTCTATTCGCAACGTCTCATTGACCTGCCCGCCTAAATCCTGGCTAATCAGCAGTGTCTTTATTAATTTGCGGGCAGCGTAGACGGCAGCGGTTAAACCAGCCGGCCCACCGCCGATTATGATAAGGTCATACATAGGCTCAGCCAGTTAATTATATTCAAAAGTTCCCCGAAATTATTATATCTTGAGAAGCTCTTTGAGTTTAGGCTCGTCGTATCCAATGACAATATGCCCATCTATATCCAGAACAGGAACCCCCATCTGACCGGATTTTTTAACCATCTCTTTTCGGGCGGCCACATCGGAGGCTACGTTTAAATCTTTATAAGCAACTTTATTAGTGTCTAAAAACATCTTGACCTTTTTACACCACGGACATGTAGGAGTTGAGTAAACGGTTATATTTGCCAATTGGCGCCTCCCCACGTAATTTTTTCACTAGACTTAAATAGTAGCATATTTTATACTCGCAAAGCAATCACCTGTCGCGATTCGGTTGGATAGAAGTTGCAGCTATGCTTGAATTGTCAGGTTTTCTCACTAAAAACACTAAAGTCGAGGCTGTAAAAAAGAGAACAGCGCCTATAATAAATGCATAGTAGTAGCTACCCGTAACGTCGTATATATGACCTGCCACTATGGCGCCGGTAGGGCCGGCGATGGAGGTACCCATTTGAAGTGCGCCTAATATGGCGCCCATAGAGCTCAATCCAAAAATGCTGCCGACAAAAGCTGCCTGCATAGGTATCCAGCCTCCGTAAAAAAAGCCCAGGACAGCAGCAAATAAATAAAGCGCCCACAAATCTTTAGCGAATATAAGCCATACCATTGATAATCCTGCCATACCATAACACATACCAAGAGTAGCGTGGGAACCTATCCTATCCGACAAATTTCCCAATATTACCTTGCCCATCACATTGCTCCAACCGATAGTAGAAAGCAAGGTGGCTCCGACCACAGCAGTTAGCCCGATGCCCGGGTCAGTAACATACGGCACCAGATGTATCCAGGTCATCTGGAGGGTAAAACTCCCCGTACTTATGCCTACCAATATCATCCAAAAAGCTTTCGTCCGTAATGCCTGACGAAGTTTAAAAGCGGGTAGAGCTACCCGGGTATTTTCTCTAGTGTCAGCATCTCTGTCTCTGTCTTTATCGTTGTCTTTGTCTTCCTCTCCGTAGGGAACAAGCCCCCTTTCTTTGGGGGTGCCTTTCAGAATTTGCGCTGCTGAGATAACCACTACCGCCAGGATGACGGCCATAATCATGTAAGCACTGCGCCATCCGAACTGGTCAATAAGAACCTGGGCTAAAGGAGGCCAGACAGCCTGGCCCAGGCCACCCCCTATTCCGGTAAGACCCAGTACAAGACCCCGCCGTTTTGTGAACCACCGGCTTACCATTGCCTGTATAGGGACCCAGAAACTCATTCCGGAAGCCATAAGGATGAAATAGCTATAAAGTTGCCATTGAGATTGCACCTGCGATGCCAGAAAATAACCCGTGCTGGCAATAATGCCAAGGCCGGTGATTACAATACGTGGGCCGTAGCGGTCGCTTAATATACCTGTGACTGGAGACAGTGCGGACTGGGTTAAACCACCGACGAAGAAAGCGACAGCAGTTACAGCGCGGCTCCATCCAAACTCGGTTTGGATTGGTTTGAAGAATACCCCGAAGGTCTGGTGGCTACCCAGGAGGGTAGCATATACTACCACACCCGCAATTACGACCCACCAGCCATAAAATACGCCTGTCTGTTTACGTTGTATGCTCAACCGGAAAGCCTCTCATGCAATGTAATTAGTCAGGAACGGTTCTTCTTAG
>JACVQG010000148.1 GCA_015661045.1 Dehalococcoidia bacterium
AACGGTTGAGGTATCTAATCCGGCTATCTGGTCCGCCTTTTTTTTGAAACTGCCGGTACTGTAGAGCGTATCCTGGTTGAGGAGGGCAGCAGCGTCCGAATGGGAGACCAGATAGCCGGATTAGATACCTCAACCGTTATCTCACTGCAAAAGCAGGTAGCGGTCGCACGGGTTGCAGTGGACGATGCTAAGAAAGCTCTCAAAGACGAAAAGGAGCGCTACATCGCCGGCGATGTGCAGGCCCTCCAGGCCCGTTTAACCCAGTCACAAAAGGAACTTTATGTACTGCAACAATCCCTGGACGATACTAAAAGAGACTACCTTAAAAAACTTGAAGACAAACTGGGTGTACCGGTGCCGGCTACGCTATCGGACCAATCACCGGAGCGATTGGCCGATGCTCTGGTTGCCAGGCTCGGAGTTCAGCCATTTTGGGGGGCTTACCAGGACTATGTTAGGCGTTTGCTAGAAGGGCCCTGGGAGCAGATCAACAAGATCCGGGGGGACATCCTCGCGGTCCAGCAAACACTTCGAACACAAGAGCAGTCACTGGAGGACTTGACCAAAGGCGCTACGATGACCAGGACTCAGGCAGATATACAGGTAGCCAGTGGTAAAGTTGAAACTGCCATACTAGAACGGGCTACTGCTGTTTTGAAACAAAGCAGCGCTATCCTTGAGCGAGATAGTGCAGCAGCTAGTCGAGATAGTGCGCTGAGGGAGTATCGCGATAGTGTGCGCGACCTCCTGGGCTTGACAGTAGACAGGGAACTGGGTAGTAACTTCTACATTCACCTAACAATTGGTTCAGACAACCCCAGCATGATGTTGGAACAAAAGTTGGAAGAACATATTCAGGTTCTTTTAGGCCGACGTCTGCAACCAGAATTAGTTAAAGATATGGATCCTGGATCCCTGGTCAATACTTTGCTATCCCAACGGGAAGGTCGGGATCATATAATTGACTTCTTTCTACAAAATAAAGCTGCTAGCTCATGGTTGACCCTTCAAAGAGCCCGCCGGGAGGTAATCCGTCTATCCATTGCCAGAACTCAGGCTTCCAACTCTTTTAATAACCCATCGCGGCGTTCAACAGACCCCATGGAAGCTCTCTGGATAGACCTGCTGGTTGCAGACAGGCAATTAGATGAGGCCACACGGAGCCGTGACGCCTACAGAATTATCTATAAACAGCTTTTCCAGGACTATCTGGGCGTTGACCTTGACCAGTCTACCATTATCTGGGAGGAGGAACCACCTGAGAGGCTTCTAAAACAGTCCCTTGGCGTGGAGCGAAACACCTTTTCCATTTCAGCCCGTCTGCGGTTGGTGTTAACCGATACACTTCAGACGACGTGGTCTAAGGTTCAACAGGCAAATCTGGATATTAAAGATAAAGACCTGGGTATTCAGAAAGCAGATGTGGCAATCCAAGAGGCTGACATAGATATACGGGATGCGGAGGAAGCCGTCAGACAGATTAAGAATACCCTTGACGATATTACCACCAAATATACGGTGAACAAGCTCGATGCCCAAAAACAGGCTACACTTTCGCGTCTCCGGCAGTTACAGGACCAGCTTAAGGATGCCGAAGACCGGTATAAAAATATCCTCGATGATTACCTGAACGTCAAGCCCGCCGGTTCTCAGTTAATCCAGAGCCCGGATATCTTATTGGGGAATGTCAAACCAGCCGATGCCCCTGGTTTCCGTAGATTTGAAAAGGATGTCGTCCTGTTCGCTCAAGAAATTTGGGGGCAAATCCAGAAAAATCTGGAGGATATAGGTAAGAACGAACGCACATTAAAGAAAACCAGGGAAGACCTGGCAGACGCGCAAAAAGGCCCGGACCCTCTTCTGATAGCCCGCCGCGAGCAGGAGGTCACCCTGGCAATCAAGAACCTGGAAGACCTGGAGCGGAAAGTTGATGGCGCTGTCTTACGGGCGCCGTTTAACGGCCTGATACGGCGGGTTAACCTCGAACGCGGAGACCCCACGCTGGCGTATCAGACGATTGCTGAGATAATAGACCTCTCCACCCTGGAGGTTGAAATAACCGTGGACGAATTGGACCTGGCCAACCTGGTGCCCGGCGCGGTCGTTCAGGTAAGGATGGATGCTTTACCCGGAAAGGTTTTCCCCGGCCGCTTGACCCTGTTGAATCCTGTGCCGAAGACTGTGGGGACCACCCTTCAGTACCAGGGAAAGATACGCGTGGACAGCGTGCCGTCAGTTCCTCTCTACGAGGGAATGAGCGCGCGGGTAAGGCTTGAAGCGCCGCTGACAACCCCGGCAGCGGCGAGGTAGGTTTGCCACTCTTCTACAGTCAGATATATTACGCCCCTTGACTGGCCTTGTTGTTGTTCGTAGTTCATAGGGTGGGTTGCGCTTCGATTAACCCAACCTACATGCTGGAAAGCCAATGCGAGAGAAGTATCGTCGCTTTCTTGTACGGAGTGTAACCTAATGTGATAAGGTATACTAATCTGCTCGTGTTCTTGTTGCTAATCTGGATGAGTATAAGCTCAGGCATTAGGCTTCTCAGATATCGTACCCGTCGCAATTTTGGCATAATAGTCATCGTAACGGTCTTTCTGGTAGCTGCAGGTTTTAATCTGTTCCTACCGAGAAAGATACCATCTATCCTATGGAATTTGTTGAAGCTCGTACCTGGTGGCATTGAAGTTCGCGCCGCGGTCCTTATATTTAGCGCCATTGCGATCATTGTAATTGTGTGGATGTATCTAGTAAAAAGGCAGTTCATTGTGGGAACCGTTATAATGACGGTTCCCCTCGCGGCCGCCGCCGCATTTTACACCCTGTTTGAGTTCCCGCCAGAGACTCGAATGTTGTTCAAGATATTTGTCAACGTTGTGGCATTCCTATGCGTTCTTGGAGGCTTCACCTGGGGCTACCTACACATTCGCAAGCAAGGTAAATAGCTAATCTAATCACCCGTAGTTTGTAGGGTGGGTAGATCCTGGCCAAGTTGGGGATCCACCCAATTTTGAATAAACATTGGTGGGTTCGCTTCGCTCAACCCACCCTACACGTTATTATTTAACCTCCAAACCTAGCAGCTTATCTACAACCTGAGCCGATTGGAGGCGGCTTACTTCCTCAAAATCGGCTAGTTCTAAGGCCAGAGTTTTTTTGGTTTCTACATAAGATGCTGCCGGCCCGTAGAAGGGAAGGTCGTTTCTGATAGATAAGATTTTTCTACCTCTGCTATAAACTTCCTGTCCCTGTCGTGAGAACAACCAGTTCAAGAAAACATTTGCGGCGTTAGGATGTGGGGCATCCTTGACAATGGCAATAGAAGTACCCCAGCCCAATGAGATTCCTTCTGCAGCATCGATTGACCGGACCGGAGCGCCCTCTACAATTAAAGCAGCCGCCTCTGCACTGGAATAGGCGGGTGTCAATGAAGCCTCACCACGTGCCAGAGCGCTCGCGACATCTCTTACAGCCGGTACGATTTTCAGGTTTTGTTTACCCAGTTGCCGGAAGTAATCATCATTGAGAAAGCCATACTTCTTGCCGGCAACATAGAGGTAAATCACGCTGGGGTCACTGAGCGGAGGGGCTATAACTATTTTCCCGCTCCACTTGGGAGTGATCATTTCCGCATAAGATTTAGGTTCATCTCCTGGCTTAACCAGCGATGTATTAATCTGGGGTGGCCGTTGTTGACCAAATATGCCCCACACATTACGTTCACCATCATGAGGGGCCATGCGCCAAATGTTTTTATCAGCCAGCACCGGTAAGTTTTCGGAGGGTTGGGTCAAGCCTGACTTTTTGGCAGTAATAACAAACCCCGGCGCCGTATCATAGGTATCGGCTATCGGCTTTTTGGCTGCACGCTCGCTCTTTATCCTCTCCATCAGGATAGAGCCCACACCGGTGGTTATTTCCACCTTTATTCCATAGGCTTCTTCAAATGACTTTTTTACTTCTCTCCCCAGGTCTCCTATTATACTGAAAGAGTAAAGACTTACCTTACCCTCTTTCTTGGCTGCCTCCACTATTTTTTGCCAGGCAATATCCTCAGGGCTAAGGTTTTGCACGGGTGTCGGAGGCGTCACCGGGGAGGTGGCAACAGGCGGGGTTGGTGGGATGGGTGTCCCGACAGGTCGGGATGGAGCGCACGCTACTATAAGCCCAACAAGGGTGCTAAGTAAGAAGGTGAATAATAGTGATTTTTTCATGATTTTCCCTCTTTTCAAAGTCCGGGTTTAATCCGAAAACAACTATTCAATTTGTAGGTCGCCCCTATGATAGTCTTTTAATGAATGAATAATGCGCCCCGTTTATACTCAAAAGCGGATGTATTATCACTTAATGCATATGGATACTGATCAATTACCTTTACTTCGTGGAGCAACCACCTCGTTAAAACTATTTATACCCCAGGTTTAAACCTGGGGTATAGGGTACGCTCTTATCATCGGAAACGGGCCCTTGTCAACGTATTTAGTCAATGACCATCCGTATTAATTACGGCGCCGCGTACTTCCCCTATTTAACCTCTAGCCCTAATAGCTTATCTACGACCTGCCCTGTCTGAAGCCGGCTTACCTCCTCCAGGTCGGCTAGCTCCAGGGCCAGCGTTTTCTTGGCCTCTACATAGGCTGCCGCCGGTCCGTAGAAGGGAAGGTCGTTTCTGATAGGTAAGGTTTTTACGCCCTTGCCATAGACTTCCTGTCCCTGTTTCGAGAATAACCAGTTCAGGAAAACATTGGCAGCGTTAGGATGTGGTCCATCCTTAGCGATGGCAATAGCAGTGCCCCAACCC
>JACVQG010000149.1 GCA_015661045.1 Dehalococcoidia bacterium
TCTGCATTATGCCTTTTTGCAGCCGGGGCCGCCTTCGGCTATTTCGTCTTGCTGCCCCCGGCCATAAACTTCCTGTTCACTTTTGGGACAGAAATTGCTGCCCCTTACATTAGAGTCAGTAACTACATAGACGTTATCAGCCGGCTACTATTCTGGTTGGGTATCATATTTGAGGTACCCCTGATAGCATTCCTCCTTGCCAAAATGAGGGTTATCGGCCCCAGGACACTGGACAAGTATCGCCGCCATGCCATCGTTGTTGCTTTTATCGCAAGCGCCATTATTACGCCAACTATGGACCCCGTCAATCAGACACTGCTGGCGGTTCCGCTGATTGTCCTTTATGAAGCCAGCATCTGGTTGGCCAAACTTGCCCACCGGACTTCCCGTGCCAAACCAGCCGTTTCTGTCTAACCTGGTATAATACGGCTCTGTATATCTCCCGAATTGTGTCAAGACCGGACATAGGTAACACTTTTCTCTTGTGGGGATTAACAATTCTCCGTCCGATATTCATGCTTCTTTGCAAGGCATAGCTGTTAAAAAGTCCTTAAAAACAAAGCTACCCCGGAAATATTCCGGGGTAGCTTTTCGAACTCTTCTGTTGCTTAAATCAGATTCGTTAATCCGTTAGGAGTCCTTTTTGGTTATAGTGGTGGCTTCGGGTTTACTGGAGTTTTTAGATGCCTCAACCTTTGGCTCTTCAGTCTTTTCGTCCTTGTTAGAGGCCTCTTTGCGGAACTCCCTGATACTCTTGCCTAAAGCGCCACCTATCTGAGGTAACTTGGCGGCTCCGAAAATAACGAGGATAATTAGCAGGATAATTATTAATTCAGGTACACCTAGTTTGAATGGCATTTTCTATCTCCTCCCCCCAAAAGACCTGGGGAAAATCATTTTCAATGCTTCTTTTCAAGACTCAAGGATACTATAGGTTAAAAATTGTGTATTTGTCAAATTAAGATTTACCTTCTTCATCCCGTTCCCACAATGGGATGGTGTAATCGTCAATAAACTTTTTTTGCGTCTCCATTATCAGACGGGACAATTCTCCGCGGGCTTGCTCAGCCAGGACTTCCATATCTTTTGTATCAATCTCGATATTCAGAGACTGAAGAAGGAGTTTAAGTACCGCAAGTGAAGCCATCGGATTGTCAACTTGAGGGATTAATTTAGGGGTCTCACCCAGTAAACAAATACCCTGCATGCCACGCTCTCTAGCAATGGACAGGAGAAGGCCATTCATCCCGGCAACAAAAAAATCCCACTGTAGGACCGCCCCTTTAGCTTTTAACTCAGCCACTAACTCAGCATCGGAGGCCGTTGCCCATACGCGTGGATTTTCCGGCAGTTGTGCCAGCAATGCAGCGGCCATAGTATAAATCTGATCGCAGCCCAGATACTGTGCCACATCTATAACACGGTTGCCGAACTCATAGGTACTATGGGGAGGTTGGGTTTCTCCAATAAAAATAATTAAATCCCGACCGGGTTGAGGTCTGCGCCAAAAATAGAACTTGCTTTCAGGAAAGCGGGGTGTCTGGATGATATTGTTTTCAATGAGCACCCCGGGTAATTCGAAGAAGGGACGGGGGTCAATCTCGCCGAAAAGCTCGGCCCCCAGTTTTTCTTTCAGGTAACTCACCGCCCGCAACGCAATATTGCCTACTCCGGGCCATGCAGCTAATAATACCGGCTGATTTAATTCCGGCTCCGAAAAGATATGTATTCCGAGTTTAGCCCAGTTCTTTTTTCTTGTAGTCATATGTACGCTTAATTATTATTATTACTGTCTGGGCACGACACATCGTGCCCCTACGAGATGCGCTCGACTTCTTTTTTTAGACCGCTGAGGTTATTCTCGAAATCCATGTCCAGCCGGGAGGAAACCTCCCGCCATTTCATCTGGAATTCGCCCTGCATTTCCGCATCAACTTTGCCATTCTGCTGCCTCATACCTATTTGCTGTTGCTGCACCGCCTGGCGCAGGGCAGCCTCAAACTCCTTTTTCAGGTTGTCGTATGCCTGTTGCTTCGTACGTTCGTAGTAAGCTATCAGGCTATCTATCTTGCCTATTACCTGGGTCAGCTTACTTTTATCCTTTTTCATGGCTATCAGGCCATCCATAGCCTTTTTGGTTTCAGTTTTACTTCTGGGGGTACGGGGCAGGACTATGTTGCTGAGAAACGCTTCCTGGGCGCCTTTATAGATATATTTTCTGACATCTTCGCTGAATCCAGCTATGGCTTTAAGCAGGTCAAATTTATCTTCCTTAAGGAAAGTAGCTGCCAGCCTGGCGCCCTCCGGTAGATGTTGAAGCTCCTTAAGTTTATCCTCCGGGATTACAATCTTTTCAGCCCGTTCCAGGGCCCGTTCGTAGGCGCTTTTGATAGTATCGCTCATTTCAAACCTCTGCGGTAATTATAGCACAAAACATATTTGATGGGTCATAGCCATAGGGGCAATTCATGAATTGCCCCTATGGGAGATTATCTCCCCACCTTCCGCCCCGCTGCCTTGACATCCTCCTCTTCTCCCTCGAGTTGGGCGCGGCGGAGGTCTATTATACGGTCGCGGATAAGCGCTGCCTTTTCGAACTCAAGATTCTTGGCTGCTGCTTTCATCATGGTTTCAAGGTCTTTTATCAGTTTGGCAAGCTCAAGCTTGGTTTTAGGCCGGCCCACTTCATAGACAGGCCGTTCCTCAGCCACAGCAGTCACCCGTTCGATAATATCTTTGATAGCTTTTTGTATGCCCACAGGGGTTATGCCATATTGTTCATTATAGGCTGTCTGGATGTTGCGGCGGCGCACCACTTCATCTATAGCTCCCTGCATGGAAGCTGTGACTCTATCGGCGTACATGATAACATTGCCATTTATATGTCGCGCCGCACGACCCATTGTCTGGATAAGAGAGCCTTGAGAACGAAGAAAGCCTTCCTTGTCGGCATCCAGTATGGCCACCAGGCTTACCTCCGGTAAGTCCAGTCCCTCCCGCAGCAGGTTTATACCCACCACCACGTCATAGACACCCAAACGCAGGTCGCGAAGAATCTCCACCCGCTCCAGTGTATCCACCTCGGAATGCAGGTAATGTACCTTGACGCCCATTTCTTTCAGATACTCAGATAGCTCCTCGGCCAGACGCTTGGTAAGGGTGGTGACAAGCACCCGTTCCCTTTTGTCCACCCGGGCCTTTATCTGGTCGAGCAAGTCATCTATCTGTCCTTTGGTTGTCTTTATCTCTACGGGTGGCTCCAGCAGGCCGGTGGGACGGATAAGCTGTTCAGCTATCTGCTCACTGTGCTCATATTCATAGGGACCCGGGGTAGCCGAAGTGTAAACAACCTGAACGATATGGCTGGCGAACTCGTTGAAATTCAGCGGGCGGTTGTCCATGGCCGAGGGCAAGCGGAAGCCATAGTCAACCAGGGTCTGCTTGCGTGACCTATCACCGTGGTACATCCCCCGTATCTGGGGTAGTGTCATGTGAGATTCATCAATAAATAGCAAGAAGTCATCCGGAAAGTAATCCAGGAGCGTTGATGGGGCGCTGCCCGGCTCCCGGCGGGCCAGGTGTCGCGAATAGTTCTCTACGCCAGCGCAGTATCCCGTCTCCTTGAGCATCTCCATATCGTAATTGGTGCGCGCCTCGATGCGTTGCGCCTCCAGGAGCTTGCCCTGCGACTTCAACTCAGCTACCCGTTCGGCAAGCTCTTTCTCAATATCAGCCATAGCCGCTATCAGCTTTTCGTGGGAGGTAACGAAGTGCTTGGCCGGATAGATATCTATGGATTCCATGTGCTCCAGCAGCTCCCCGGTCAGAGGGTCAACCTCCACGATGCGCTCTATCTCATTGCCCCAGAACTCTATCCTGATGGCGATATCCTCATAAGCAGGCTGGATTTCCAGGGTGTCACCTCGCACCCTGAATCGTCCCCGTGTGAAGTCCAAATCGTTGCGTTCATACTGCATATCCACCAACCGCCGTATTATTTTCTCCCGGCTCTGTTTCTCGCCTTTCTTGAGCGAAAGAACAAAGCTGGAATATTCCTCCGGCGAACCCAGGCCGTAGATACAGGACACAGAGGCTACAATGAGCACATCCCGCCGGGTGAGGAGGGCGCGGGTAGCAGCGTGGCGCAGTTTATCTATTTCTTCATTTATGTCCGTTTCTTTTTCAATGTAGAGGTCGTGCTGGGGGACATAGGCTTCAGGCTGATAGTAGTCGTAATAGCTGACAAAGTATTCCACAGCATTCTCTGGAAAGAACTCTTTGAACTCCGAAGCCAGTTGGGCAGCCAGAGTCTTGTTGTGGCAGATGACAAGGGTCGGGCGTTGCACGCGCTCCACCACATTAGCCATAGTGAATGTCTTGCCGGAGCCGGTTACGCCCAGCAACGTCTGGTGGTGATAACCTTTACGAAGGCCCTCTACCAGTTTATCTATAGCCTGGGGCTGGTCGCCCATAGGTTTGAAGTCGGAGACGATTTTGAAATCGGGCATAGTTTATTTGTCCTTAAGAGGAGTATAACGCTTTGATCAAGGCATTTCAAAATTGCCCTGAAGGGGGGTTAAGGCACCAGGTTGATTTGTATCTGTTTTGGTTTTTTGTTTGATTGAATTTCTTCGCAGCCATTTTTGTGTATATATAATTATGACGTTGTTTGATTGACCCTTTTTATTTTTTGGCGCCAGATAGAAACTGTGGAGTTTACTATCTATAAAAACAGCTAAAAAGCCGCGAGAGTTCGTCGGGTTCGTTG
>JACVQG010000150.1 GCA_015661045.1 Dehalococcoidia bacterium
CCCGTTAAAAGCTAAGTGCGTAAAGAACAAAGAAGGAAGAAGGATCTACATCAGCTATTACGAGCCATACTTTCGGCAGGCGAGAGAAAGGCTGGCAACTGAAGAAGGGAAGCAAGCCTACCGTAGTCGTTATAAAATTGAGCAGAAGATAGCCGATCTGACCAGGTATTGCGGACTACGGAGGTGCCGTTACCGCGGGTTAGACAGGGCTGGGATACATACTCTATTAGCGACTACAGTCTGCAATATCAAGCGGATGGTGAAATTATTATGGGGAAAGCCGGACAACTATTACCTTGAGTCACCGTTGGCCTGCTGAAAGGGCGAAGAACGGGGCCAAAAAGGGTGGGCCTACCCTGAAAAACGAGATTACTATGACCTGATAAAGCAATAGAAAAGTGAAAAGGACCAATTTCTAAAAATCCGGTGCGCCGGAGTAGCAGATTAATGTTTTAAACTGGCTTTTTTCGGCACTCTCAGATTGTTACTCTGAAACTAAAAGGGAAATGATGTGCGTTGTCCACGACATCGGGATGACGGCATGAGCATAAGACAGATGTCACGATTCAAGCAATCGTTCAAGATTTCAATGAACGTGACGAGCACTGGTACTTAGTTACATAAATCAGCGTAATGTCGTTCTGGGGATTTTGGATGTACGACTTTTTTAGTCCATTCAAAAGGGTGAGCCGCGGGATTGTAGGCCGCGATGAAGCGGTCGATAGCCTCTCTCAGTTCGTTGGGGGAGGTGAAGCTGGCTCCCTTCAAAGCATACCTGGACAGGAGGGAGAACCAGACCTCTACCTGATTCAGCCAGCTGGCATGGGTGGGGATATAATGGAAATGAACGTTCTTGTGCCGCGCGAGCCACATGTCCCGCTTCGGCTTATGCGTGCTCAAGTTGTCCATAATGACATGGATTTCCCTGTCCGAATGGGCGCTCACTACGAGGTTCATGAAGTCCAGGAACTCTACCCTTCTACGTCTCTGGTAATGACCCGCGGTGACTTGCCCAGTGGCCGTTTCCAGTGCCGCGAAGAGGGTAGTGGTGCCATGTCGATTGTACTCATGAGAGAATCCGGTAACTGCCCGTCCGTTAGGCAATTTCAAATACCCCTGAGCACGCTCGAGCGCCTGGATATGCGGTTTCTCATCAATGCAAAGTACCAGCGCATTCTCCGGCGGATCCAGATATAGCCCGACGACATCCGCCGCCTTTTGCGCAAACTGTGGATCGGTGCTAATGCACCAGCTTCGCCTCCTCTGCAACTGGATGCCATGACTTCGCAGCACCTTCCATACAAAATCCGCCGGGAGCTTGGTCGCCTGGCTCAAAAGTGTCCCGTTCCACTGGGCATATCCCGGTGGCGGCGACTGGTCCAGCATACGGAGGACACGCTTCTCGTCATCGGGAAGGTATCGTCGCCGCTGCCCCGGCCGTGGGGCATCTCTAAGCCCATCCAGTCCCAGCCGGGCAAAACGCCCCCGCCACTTGGTCACCGTGGCCGGTCGAGTCTCCATCTTTCTAGCAATGGAGAGCGCTCCCTCCCCGTCTCCAGCCATCATGATGACCTTAGACCTGAACACCAACCGTTGCTCCGTAGTAGAAGAACGAATCCACGATTCCAGGACAGATCTCTGTTCGCCACTAAGCGTTATTGGTGTGGGTTGATAACTTATGCCCACGTGCTATCACATTACGCTTAATAAATCAAGTAGATACTAGATAGAGTAGTCAACGAATGGGTGAAAATTTATCACAATCAGCATGCCAGTCGTAACCAGCTACGCCTATGTCCCAGGCAGTGCATTCAAACCGGTCATTAAAGCAGTTGGATGCCATAGGCGGTAATACCGACTTTACCTCACAAAACTGCTACTACTCTACTACCATATATATGCTGAGGACACCAACGCTGAGGTTACCAACTGAAATCTTATAAGTACCGACTTGTCCCGTAGTTATTTCCATGGTCACTTGCTTGCTGGTATTACCTGCGAGGGTGATATCCTGACTCTTGTATGGTGAGATAGCAGTTTCCGCGGCTTGTTGCGGCTCCGGGTTTACGAAAAGTACCACTGTATAAATTCCCTGCTCTGCTCCTGTATTCGTCACATTACAAGTGACCAACACAGCCTGGCCCGGTTTCGATATCTGCGGTTCTATTTTAAGGTCACCGACTATGACCATAGAGACAAAACTAGGTGTAGTCGGGGGTGGTGTCACTGTGGGCGGAGTCGGTGCCGCAGGTACCGGGGCTGGTGCCACAGGTACTGGGGCTGGTGCTGGTGGAGTTGGCGCTGGTACCGGTGTCGTTGGCGCAGGACTTGCACAGGCTCCAAGAATAACCAGTAATCCAATAAGTGGGATAGCAACAATCCTTGTTATTCGAATCTGGTTTATCCCTCCCCTTCAAGCGAACTGGTCTATCTTGCCTAGCCCGTCCAACCACAATTTTGCATTGTATTCCTTTATTGGACGGGTTGTATACGACTATTGTCGTGCTTAATATTGCCAAGGTAATTGTTGATGGCGGTAGGTTGACTACACCCCGACAAACAAAAAGGTGCATATTTCTGTTCCCCTCTCAGGAAATTACCTATAAAGTGTCACCACAGTACGACCATTGGGGATTACTGTTCCGCTGTAGATATAACTATTCTGAAGCTAAAACGAATAGGATGTGCGTTGTCCACGACATCGGGATGACCACGTGGACATAAGTTCAAGGTAACATTACATCTTGTTGTGACCCAACAATCCTATCATTTTTAGATTTCCCATTCGGGCTACAACCATCCAAAACGGCGACAAAACCCACTTGACTCTCATTAGAATAATTGTTCTACTATCATGTGGAAACTAATTTACTGCTTTCTCACCAATTCAATCTCGAACAGCTGCGGCCATGACTTCCCGGTTACAAATAGCCGGTCATTTTTGACGTCATACGCAATACCGTTGAGGACATCTTCTTCCGTGCTATTTAGCTGCCGTGGCAAAATTCCTGACAAATCTACCCACCCGGTCACACGGCCGTTATAAGGGTCAATCATGGCTATGTTGTCTGTGTGCCATATATTTGCGTATATCTGCCCTTTAACATATTCGAGTTCATTTAGATTGTTTACCGGCCTGCCCTCATCATGTACCTGGATATTACTGATTGTTTTCAAGGTATCAGGGTCAAGAAAATACAAGGTGGACGTCCCATCGCTCATAATCAAACGCTTCCCGTCGCTCGTAATCCCCCACCCTTCCGTTTCATATTTGAAATCACGCTGCATCTCAAAGCTGTTCTTGTCATAAATGAAACCTTTTTTAGACTGCCAGGTTAGCTGAATGATGGTATCTTTAAAAATAGTAATACCCTCACCAAAATACTCAGCGGAAAGTGGATGGATCTGCAACACATCGCCGGTCTCCAAATCTACCCTCCGCAAAGACGACTTGCCGTATAACCCGGTGCCCTCATATAAAGTGTCATTTTCGAAAACTAATCCCTGTGTAAAGGCATCTCTGTCATGAGGATATGAATTGAGTATCCTGAACGAATAGGCTGGGACTGACTGTAGTTTTGTTTGATTATCGTCGCCTTCGACCTTAGGTAAAGCAGCACAAGAGGCAACAGTAGCCAGTGCCGTCAATATAAGGCATCCGGGGAGTAATTTGATAAATAGCCTGCCTGAAATCACCACTCGTAACCTCGTAGTCCCCTTCATCAATATAATATCAGATTTACTGGCTTAAATAATCCAGGTGGTAGACTACACTTTTCTTCCAGCTGTGACTAACAACCTGCCTACTTTAAGTATCCATCTGAGCTTCACCCCCAAGCGGCGACAAAACCACTTGACACCCACTAGAACGCATGTACTATTATTGTCTTGAACCTATTCGTGTCTGTTTACGCTTTGGGATTTATAATTTTGATGTTGTTTCGGATTTCGATATTAGTATTTCGTATTTTTAACCAGTGGGAGGTTGTTTTGCGAAATCAAACGGTAAACAAATACCTGTTCACGCTCAAAATTTTTACTCTTACGCACCATTGTTTCGCACTATTTTCCCTGATTTAGGATTTGGAACTTAGGGCTTTGTATTTTAATATTGTGTTTGTGATTTATGATTTGGAGTTTGAGATTTGTTTGGTGTTTGTATCTTGTATCTTGGTTATTGCGACGCCACAGCGGAGTTCCGTATGAGTTTAGCGAATCGGAATATCTTGCATCTTGGTTATTCCCCTAATCCCTGGGCTCCCGCCCCTAATAACTGATTTGCTTTTCTGAATGCGGAATGATAAAATTTCAAACTATCGTCGGCTGGCGGGGTTCATAAGGGAGGAGAGGTTTGGCAAAGAATAATACTGTGCGTCTTACCGAGACCGTTCGCTGTGCCGGTTGTGCCTCCAAGATCGGACCAGGCGCCCTGAAACACGTTTTAACGGATTTGCCCCTGTTTACCAACCCGAATGTAATCCGGGGCATGGAAAGCCTGGATAATGCCGGTGTCTATAAGTTGACCGAAGACCTGGCCATCGTCCAGACCGTTGATTTCTTCCCCCCCCTTGTTGACGACCCATACACTTTCGGCCAGATTGCCGTGGCCAATGCCTTGAGCGATGTCTATACCATGGGCGGCACGCCCATAACCGCCATGAACCTCGTCTGTTTTCCCATCGAAACTATGGATGCCACCGTCCTGAAGGACATTCTCTGCGGCGGCGGCGATAAACTGATGGAAGC
>JACVQG010000151.1 GCA_015661045.1 Dehalococcoidia bacterium
GATGGTCATGTACTGGGCGTTTGCCATATAGGTCAATAGCAGAGCCGCTCCATCAATGGATCGAGCTATAGCGTATGCCTCTCTGCTGGTCAACGGAGCGATAATAGCCGAGACTTTGTAATCCGCCAACAGGGATTTAGCTTCGGCCAGCGCCTGTCCGCTTGTAGCGCCGCTGTCCCTGACAATAAGGCGCGCGGGCCGCCCCTTGATACCGCCACTCTCTTCTATCTGCTCCATTGCTACTTCAGCACCAGAGATGGCTTCTTTAGCGGCCGGGGCCAGCGGCCCGGCCAGGGCGACGACCATACCCAGATTGATGCTGCCGGGTGGCAGGCGTGCATCCTTACTACCATTGGGAAGCGGCCCGGGGGAGGACTTGCCCTTGGCGGGCAACCAAGGAAAGACTGCACAAGATGATAAGGTGACTAGTAGTAATAAAGCTATTATGAGCACTTTTAGCCACTTTATTCTGTGCATGTTTTTTAATATATTTTTTGTACTCATACCGACTCTTTAAGAAAGGCCTAAGGTATAACGGATTAGATTCCAGAGACGGTTAGGGTAATAATACTTACCTTTAATTACCCTATTAATTACATAACCGGGATTAGATAGTATAAGTTGCCTTTTTTTATTACGGTTATGTTTACCTACAATAGCCTGCGCTTTCGTAATTAACTCCCTAACCTCTTGGCGGGAGAATTTATTGGAGAAAAACATATCCGGGCTTTGATGGAAAAAGGTACTCCAGTCCATGTTAGCAGGCACCACACCCTCTTCGGTACATATATGGTGTAGCTCAGTGCCTGGATAGGGTGTGGCTATGCTCAAATTTGCAGCGAAGGGGTCCAAGTCCTTCATCAGATTCAGAGTTTCATTTATCTCTTTTGTCGTCTCCCAGGGGAAACCTATCATAAAAAAGGCACTGAAGCGGATGCCTACCTGGCGCAAGATTTCTACTGCGCTCCTCATCTGCTCTACTGTGACACCCTTTTTAATCCATCGGAGTGTCTCCGGGCTACCCGACTCCAACCCCAAGAATATTTCTTCACAGCCAGCCTTCTTCATCTGTTCCAATAAGTCTTTTGTTATAAGGTCTACCCTGGTCTCGCACCTCCACCTGATTTTCATTCTCTCTTTTATTAAGGTGCTGCAAAACTCATTGACCAACTTCTTATTTATAGTAAAGCTGTCATCCTCAAACGAGAACTGCTGTACACCAAATTTTTGCTGTAGTTGTTGAAGTTCACTAATTACATTGGATGCTGACCTGTACCTTACTGTGCGGCTCCATACCTTGTTGGAAGCGCAGAAAACACAACTATATGGGCATCCTCTAGTAGCAAAAATGTTTCCCAACGCCTCGGGTGGACAACTTTTCCAATCTATAATAAGATGCCGGGCAGGAAAAGGGAGATCATCTAGATGGTGTATAAGGGCGCGGTCAGGATTGTGAGTTATTTGGCCATCTTTTTTGTAGCTGATACCTGGTATACTTTCCAGTTTTTCTATATTGTTCTTGACTAAATCCAACATTGTATATTCGCCTTCCCCGCGTACTACAATATCCACCTGGGAGTTCTTTAATGATTCTTCGGGTAAGGCTGTTGGATGGACGCCACCCCATACAATAGGTATTGACGAATCAATCTCTTTAATGATGTGACTTACATTAAGCGCTGAACCATATGCAGATGTGCGTAAGGAAATACCTACAACATCTGGTTTTTGCTGAGTAACTATAGAACGCACCTCACCCCATATAGGGTGCTGATGGTCTCGAAGTACCCGCAAATAGGTATCATACATGCGGGTCTTTTTCGTCGCTGAGGGCAGGCCAACACCTGATTTGGTAAAGTCTCCGTTATAAATAGACACATCATATCCGTTTTGTTCCAGTACTGCCCCAATGTAACAAAGGCCAAGTGGAGAACTGGGTGATTCCTCACCGAATAGCCGATACCATGGTGGGTTAATAAGTAAAATTTTCCTGATTTGCTTCAAATAAGATTCTCCACGATTTAATATTTAAAAATTATGCCTAATTATAGCTTTCTTTATTGATACCGTCAAAAAAGTCTAGCGCAGACACGTTGATTTGACTGGAAAAACTATGGATGTTAGACTAAAAACCGTTAAGAGGTAATAATTGAGAATTCTTCACGTCACTCCCTTCTATCCACCCAGCGTAGGGGGAATGGAAGTCGTTGTTGAAAGTCTAAGCCGCAAGCTAGTGGATGCGGGACACCAGGTAACCGTATTTACTTCAAACGTTCCCCAATCCGTTAAGCAGGAAACAATTCAGGGCATCGAAATATGCCGTTTTCGTTCCTGGTTTGGACCGCTCAATAACCAGTTTACCCCTGGACTCTTTTTTAAACTCCTCAAAGAACGAAGCTACGACATAGTCCATGTCCATAGCCATGTGTTTCTCGCTGATAACATGACTGCCTTCACTAAAATATTCACCCGGTTGCCTATGGTATTAACCTCCCATGGCGCTATTCCAGGGTATAGAGGTATAAAACGTAGTATAGAGGTCGTGTATAATACCACTGCGGGTAAGTGGACTTTGAGGGCTATGGACAGGATTATAGCCGTTTCACCCAGTCAGGCAGATATATTGGAAAACCTGGGGGCACGCAGGAAAGATATCCGGATAATCCCCTCTGGCTTCGACCTGAGCCAATTTCATCTGGAAAGAGATTTTCAGGAATTTAAAACAAAATATCATATAGGCGGTAGAAAAACTATCCTTTTTGTGGGCACTCTCATTCCCAGGAAGGGTATAGAGTATTTAATAGAAGCTATCAGTTATTCGAAATTCAAACCCCTGTTACTACTTGTCGGAGGCGAGATACCCGGCTTCCTGGGACATCAGAAATATTTAGAGGAAAAGACCAGGCGGTTTGGTGTGGAGAAAGATGTTCTTTTCCTGGGGCATTTCGCCAGGGAAAAGCTGGAACCTGCCTATCTGGCATCGGACCTGTTTGCCTTCCCCTCATTAATAGAGGGGCTGCCCTTAGTCCTTTTGGAGGCTATGTTTTACGGTAAAGGCATCGTGGCTACAGATATACCCGGCAATTGTGATGCTATCAAAGACGGAATCAGCGGTCTCCTCTGCCAACCGCGGGATGCGCGTGACCTGGCCCGGAAGATAGATATTTTACTGGATAACCCGGAACTGCGGCAAAGGTTCGGAGCTGAAGCCAGGAAGGACGCGCTATCTAATTATGGTTGGGACTCGGTGCTAAAAAAGATAACAGATGTCTACGATGAGATAGGCCGGCATAGGGTTAAAGAGGAAAGATGAGAATATGTGTAATATGCCCGGCGTTAGGCAATGCAGGGGGCAAGGCTTTTGTCGGTGGGCAGGAAAATAATGCTGTCAGAATTGCTCAGGGCCTCACCAGTCGGGGCCACCACATTACTATAGTAACCACCCCACATCTCCATTCTACCCCCAATGGCGAACATACTGGCCTGGAATGGGCTGAGGTTCATTCCTTATCCATTCGTAGTCCCTATGCGTCGTTTATGTATGGCGTAGAACTAATGGTGGGGGCAATACGGGAAGTAAAGCGCCTTTCCCGGATTAAGCGGTTCGATATTATCCACGGTCACTCGGGGTATCCAATGCCGGCGCTTATCACCGGTCTGGCCGGCCGGGTCAGCCGAACCCCTTCTTTGCATACTCTTTATTGCCCTATCCTACCGGTTAAAGGATGGCGCCCTTACCAACTGCTATCCCATCGCTCCTTCGCCCGCTTTTATCTTGGTTCCCTATCATGCCTGGGGGTGCTCAGCCAGAACACACGGCAGAGCGTTGAGAAGATAGGTATTCCGGTGTCCAGGATAAAGCTTGAGCCTCCAGCTATAGACCTCTCTCGCTTCAACGGAGATGTTACTAAGGCAGAAGCCAGGAAGACTCTTGGACTGGAGAATATAAGCGGCCCTTTCCTTCTAGCTGTGGGCGACCTGACGCCACGACGGGGACTTTTAGTCCTGGCCGATGCTCTGAAAACCGTGAAAGAGAGTTTCCCCGAGGTCAAGTTGTTGCTAGCTGTGAACATGCCGCTGGAGGCCTATAACAAGGGCAAATTTGATGTTAAAAGCCGGTTCCAGGAGTGTGGGCTGGAAGACAACATAATACCCCTGGGTATAATTGGTGATATGCCGCGGGTTATGGCAGCCGCAGATATAATGGTAGCGCCATATATCTCTATCGAAGGCATTGCTGATTACCCCCTATCCATTCTGGAGGCCATGGCTATGGGTAGGCCGGCAGTAGCCAGCGGGGTTGGTGGCATACCAGAGATCGTCCTTACAGGCAAGACAGGGTTTACTGCACCCCCGGGGAATGCAAAGGCGCTGTCTGACGCTATCGTCGGTTTTTTAAAAGACCCGGATCGAATGGATAGCTGGGGCGAAAACGGGAAACAGTTCGTTAGAGAGAATTTTAGTCTGGACAAAATCGTATCGGATACGGAGCAGCTTTATTTTTCTATTACAGGGAATAAATCTTAATTCTTAGTTTTGAGAATTTGGAGTTCAGTTGCCGATGATGGTCATGAAGCACTTATTGTAGGGATTGGCCGGGTATCTCATCCCGACCCGTCGGGACGACAACCTGCTTGGAACGATTCCTGATACATTTTTGGAGCGGGAGACGGGACTCGAACCCGCGACAGCCTGCTTGGAAGGCAGGAACTCTACCACTGAGTTACTCCCGCTCTGTTTACTGATGCTAACTTGCATACAAATTAGGTTTCGCTTATATTAAAAATAATCACACTAAATCCTAGAGGAGGTAATTCCTTTGCTTCTTACCGAAAAACAAAAAGCCCTTCAGCTAAATATACGAAAAAATGTTCAGAAGATGCTCGTCCCCAGGGCCGATGACATCGACCGTAGCAACAAGTTTCCTCTTGATATTGTAAAGGCTTTCATAAAAGAGGGTTACATGAAAACCCTGGCCCCTAAAGAATACGGCGGCCTGGAGTGGAGCACCCTGGAATTCAATCTGCTTGTCGAGGAGATTTCAAAAGCATCGGGCAGTATGCCGAGGCCCAGAAAAAGAAATACATCACCTGGCTCGTCAACGGCGCCATAGCCAACTTCGCCTCCAGTTCCGAACCGCACGGCGGCACCGACATGGGTGGTATAAAGACTACAGCCGTGCTCAAAGGCGACTACTATATCCTTAACGGAGATAAGTATTACCTGGAGCCAGCTACCCACGCCGACTTCTTTCATGTTTTCGCTAAAACCGAACCCGAGAAGCGAAGCCGGGGCATCTCCTGCTTTATTGTAGAAAGAAACTTCCCAGGTGTCAGCATTGGCAAAGAAGCAGAACCGGTGGGACTTCGGGGCGCTGGACTGGCCGAACTTCTGCTACGCGATGCTAAAATTCCGGCAGAAAATCTGCTTGGTCCCCTTAATAGCGGTGTAAGGATAGCCCGGGGAGGACTCGACCAGGCCGGGGCTGTCGCAGGTATCCCTCTGGGACTCTCTCAATCGGCCCTGGATATGGCCCTCGACTATTCCGTATCGCGCATAGCTTTTGATAAGCCTATCGCATCCTTCCAGAGCGTCAATTTTACACTGGTGGATATGGCTATCAAGGTTGAAGCCGCCCGGTCTATGGCATACAGAGCAGCAGCCATCGCCGATAGCGGACAGGCTGACACCAAGTTTTTCGAGATGTCCAGCACCTTCGCTAATATGGTCTCATACGAGGTAGTTGACCGCGCTATAGAAATATTCGGCGGCCATGCGATATTAGATATGTGGCATCCCATGACACGAGTATGGCGGGATGCTCATTCCAACTACGGAGCCGGGGGGACTACGAATTTAAGGCGAATGGTCATC
>JACVQG010000152.1 GCA_015661045.1 Dehalococcoidia bacterium
GATTCTTCAATTATCCCGTAACATCGGTACTATTTCAGAATGGCATTATAAGGTTATACCGCGCGCCGCCGTAATTGGCGTTGTGGGCGGAAGAATCCGCTACTAACAGGAGCTGGCGACGTGTAATCAAAACCCTGTAACGTGCGGCGCTCCGGTTTTGCATGGAGGACCTGCTCGATAGCGCGCACCATTGATGCATCTTCACTCGTCACGAAGGTGAATGCTTCGCCGGTTTTATCAACCCGTCCTGTGCGGCCGATGCGATGTGTATAGGCATCGGTGCTATCCGGCATATCGTAGTTGATAACATGCGAGATACTTAAAATATCTATGCCACGGGCGGCGACATCCGTCGCCACCAGGACTTTAACCGAACCATTCCTAAAGCCATCGAGCGCCGCCTGTCGCCTGTATTGAGACAGATTACCTTGCAACGAGGCTGTGTTGTAGCCCGCTTTATCAAGTTGTTCTGCAAGGCGCTCGGCGCGGTACTTGGTACGGGTAAAGACAAGCACCGAATCCGTTTCGGTATGGCGTAAAACCTCTATCAACAGTGCAGTTTTGAGATGTTGCTTCACAGGATACAATGTATGAGATACCGATGTTGCCGGCGCGGAACGGCCGATTTGCACGGTGACCGGATTATGCAAGACCTCTTGCACCAGTCGGCGGACATCATCCGGCATGGTGGCTGAGAAAAGCATCGTCTGGCGCGGACGCAGCAGACACTTCAAAATATTTCGAATGTCGGGCAGGAAACCCATATCGAACATCCTGTCAGCCTCATCAATTACTAGCACATCCACAAATGATAAATCTACGGTGCCCCTCCAGATATGGTCAAGCAGGCGGCCAGGGCAGGCGACAGCAATTTCGACGCCACTGCGCAGTTTGCGGATTTGCTGGTCCATGCCAACTCCGCCATAGATTGCAATGCTCTTGAGACCAGTTTTCTGGCCCAAATCACCGAAAGTTTCATGTGTCTGCTCGGCTAGCTCACGAGTCGGCGAGATTATTAAAGCGCCGATGCGACCTCGCGGGCCTTTTAAAAGACGTTGCAAGATTGGCAACACAAAAGCAGCGGTTTTACCGGTGCCTGTCTGGGCCAACCCGATAACATCTTGTCCCTGCATAATCGGTGGGATGGCTTTAAGCTGGATTGGAGTTGGGGTAACATAGCCAAGCGCCTGGATGCCGGCCATGATGCTACTGTGGAAATTAAAAGTCTGGAAACTCATTAAGACTCCTTGGGGGGATTGGCAGTCGGGCGATTTTACCTGAATTATTTGCTTACCCTGACTTTGTTATAGCAAGCGCTGCAATATACGGGTTTGCCGGGGCGCGGCTGGAACGGGACTTCAGTTTCTTTGCTACATTCAGCGCATACTATGTGGAACGTCTGGCGAGGTTGTGAGTAGCTCCGATTCGCCGATGAGAAATCGGAATTATTTCTGTTGTAGTTGCTGCCACTGTTCACTGGCTGACGCGCTTTCCTTGCCTGTCGGCAGGAAGGACACCGCTTGGGTGGGTGAGTATGCCCTATGGAATTGTATAATACCTGTTCGTTGGTGGTAAACGTGAACGTATTCCCACAATCAAAGCACTTGATTGTTTTGTCCTGATAATTCATTGGATGGCTTCGACTCCTTGTATTTTTTGCTAGGGTTTGGTCATCCAATACTTAGAGGAAATCTAATGGATTTACCGAAGTATGCAATAACCTAAACTATCTAACTCTGTTCATCATACACTAAAATAATGTTAATGGCAATAATGTTAAAAACCAATGGCAATCATCCATCCACCTCGCTTAAAAAAAGCCCTGGGTAAGCAGGTATTCCATAACCTGGACGGCGCCTTTAGCGGCGCCCTTTTTGAGGTTGTTGGAAAGAACAAGGTATTTTACCCACTTGTCTCCCAGAGCGCATTTCTCTATCCTGCCCACGGTGGTGGTCATTCCGCCATCTATCTCAGCATCATATCTGGGCTGAGGAGACCTATCCAGGACGGTGATGGCCTTCCCGGGGCTGGATGGCAATCCGGAGAACTTTTCACGGCAAACCCTGTTGAAGTTCTCGAAAGCTCCCTTTATATCGTCTACGGAGCAACTCTTCTCTGTCTCCACGAATACAGCCTCAAAGTGGCCGGCGTAAGTAGGAACCCGGACGCAAAAGCATTCTATGATGAAACTGGCTGGAACAATAGCCCCGTTTTTGTATTGCCCCAGAATTTTCAGCGTCTCATTTTTTACCTTAGGCTCTTCGTCGGATATAAAGCCAATGACATTGCCATCGAAGAGCAGTGGAGGCTCAGCTATTGGTTCTGTTGTCACCGGACGGGGAATGCCTGATTCCCTCTGTTTCCCCCACAGTTCAATGGCTGAGTGTCCGGCTCCGGAGACTGCTTGATAAGAGCACATGATCACCCTGCTAATTCCGAAATTATCCAGGAGTGGCTTCAAGGACATTGTCAGGCCAACGGTGGTACAGTTCGGCTCCGGGGCTATAAATCCCTTCCAGCCCCTTTGCTTCTGCTGAGTACGTAACAACTCTATATGTCCCGGATTGACCTCGGTTATCAGAACGGGGACATCATTCTCATACCTGAAGGCTGAGGTGGTGCTCATCACCGGCACCTGTCGTGCAAACTCAGGCTCTACCTTCTTGGCCTCGTCAGAGGGAAGAGCTGAAAACGCGGCAGCTATCCCCCCTTCATACGCTATCTCTCTGACATTTCTTTCGGCTATTCCCGGGGGGATCCTGGAGATATCTAGTTTACATGCCTCGCGGAATGGTTTGCCAGCGCTTCGCTCCGAGGCATAAAGATGACCGACTTCCAGCCAGGGATGATTTAAAAGAGCCTCGATTCCCTCAAGGCCCACGGCACCCGTCGCACCTAGTATTCCAACTTTTTTCATAATGAAAATATTATGGCAGTTTCCCGTAGAATTGGCAAGGTCTAAGGAATGGGAAAAGGTTTATAATTATTTTTAGGAGGATGCTTATGGGCAATACGGTAGAATTAGGCAAAACTGGCGATCTGGCCGATGGGGCTATGAAACGGGTCGTTATCGGAGGGCAGGAAATACTGCTGGCCCGCGTTAAAGACAAGTATTACGCAATTGACAACCGGTGCCCGCACATGGGCGGCGACCTATCGAGGGGCAAGCTGAATGGCACAGTAATCACCTGTCCCCGGAACTTTTCCCAGTTCGATATAATTGACGGGAGCGTTATCAGGTGGACGAATTATCCTGGCTTTATGCTTTCATTTGCGAAGATGTTTAAATCTCCCAGGCCCGTGCAGGTTTATAAAGTGATTCAACAGGGTAATAGGCTGACAATAGAAATCTGACTGGCGTTATAAGAAATAGACGACTGTAAAAGCGCTCAAAACCATCAACAGGTGGTATAATGAGCTAAATTGATTGACAGGAACGGAGGAGGAACATGGCAACCAGGGCATATGTCTTTATAGAAACCGAAGTAGGTAAAACAAAAGATGTCGTCACCGCTCTCCGAAATCTGGAAGGAATGAAGTCAGTGGACCTGGTAACTGGCCCATACGATATTATCGCGGTAATGCAGGGCAAGACCTCCGATTCCATCGGCAAACTGGTTACCAGTAAGATTCACCATATCAGCGGAGTTAGCCGAACTCTTATTTGCCTGGTGTATTAAGTTATCACCTGCGCCACATGTCTACCAGCACCTTGTCGCGGAATGCTTTAGCCTGCCTCTGAATATCCTCATCCGTAACGATAATAAGGCGTTTGGGATTCACCACTGAATTAGGATGACGGAAATCGGACACATCTTTACGGATAGAAGCGAGCCCCAGAGCTCTGGTATAAACAGTCTGTCCTTCTACACCCAGTATCCAGTTAGTAAACAGTTTGGCTGTATTGGGGTGGGGAGCCCCTTTAACAACCACTCCGGGATTAACATTGGCTACAGTCCCCTCCTCCAGGGCTATAGCCTTGAAAGGTGCGCCCTCCGCCAGAAAGGGGGCGGCGTCTGTATCCGATGCCCCCAGACCTAAAGGCATCTCCCCCCTGGAAAGTGCCCGCACGATATCAGGGGTTCCCGTTACAAACTTCAGGTCCTGGTCTTTTAAGGAACGGACGAATTCCATATCGAGATATCCCCTGTCCACCAGGGGTAAAAAAACAATCAGAGAAGAGGTACTCACCGAAGGGTCCGGGAGCAAAATTTTACCTTTCCATTCCGGTTTGGCCAGGTCCCGGAAGGACTTTGGCTCCTGCCCGGGCTTAATCAGGTTGGTATTAATCCAGGTAGATATATTATGAGACCTTTGCACCAGTAGATGACCTTCGGAATCCGCAGCCAGAGGATCAATACGCCAAACATTCTTCTCCTTAAGAACAGGTATGTCCAGGGTGCTAACGGTAACGCCGGCCGCTTTCAGGTTAAAAGTATGGGTGGAGGACGCATCCATTATATCTGCGGTAACCTGGCCTAATCTTTCCTCCGTCTTTATCCTTTCTATGAATTCAGCTCCGCGCCCGGTGATAATATCTACTTTTATGCCGTACCTGTTTTCGAAAGCTTTCGATACCTGTAGCCCCACATCGCCTATCATGCTGAAGCTGTAAAGATTTAGTTTTCCCTCTTTCCTGGCAGCCTCGATAACCTTTTGCCATGCCGGGTCTTGAGCGCTGTCGAAAGCAGGAGCGGCCGCTGTAGATGATGCTGGTTTACTGGATGGTG
>JACVQG010000153.1 GCA_015661045.1 Dehalococcoidia bacterium
CCCCGTTGGCCTTCCAGAAATTGACCATACCCTGCGTATACATAATGCGCACCTTTGTATCCAGAGTAAGCTTCTCCACTAAGAACTGGTGCATAGCCCTGAAGCGCAATCCCTCCTCTTTTGTTTTCGGCACTCCTTCCCAGTCCACGGGGTCCTCAGGATGGAAAGTGCCATCGGGGCGGGGCTTCTGTACCGGCGAGATAAAGGCTATGTTATGAGCGCCACCCAGAACAGTAACACCACGTTCCCGAACATAGGTAAACAGATACAGGGCATACCACGGGGCCAGCCCCTCATGGGTTACGCGCCGCTTCTCATTTGGCACCGGTGTGATGCCGTTAGCTATGCGGTATTTTACCTCGTCCCGCAGAGATTTAAGCATACTTACGCATTCTTTTTCATAGGGATACCATTCAATAGCCATATAGAAAGGCAGCAGGAGCTTGTAGTCCAGCGGAGCGGGGATGTGGTTCTGCAACTGCATCACCTCTCCCCAGTAAGCCCGGCTGCGGTAGGCATTAGCCAGCGCTTCCGTTAGAATATCTTCACGATAGGGCAGGCCGGTATGCTTGGTAAGCCACGCAATGAATTCCTCGTACTGGTCCATCAAGTACTGGATAGCGTGTTCTTTCGGGGTAAGAGTGCCGTCTATTCGGTGGAAATTGCCCTCCACACAATACCAGGGGACGCCCAGGTGCTCGTAGACTCCCTGATACCATTTGCCCCGGCTATCGCAGTCCGCCTGGAAGGTAACAAAATCCGGTTTAGGGAAACCGCCCCAGGGGCTTTTATTTAAGTACATAGAACCCCAGTATAGACGCATATAGGAACACATGTCCCTCTGGAACCCGCGCCGTTCCACCTCCTCCACAAATTGGGGAGCCAGACTATCAGCTTCCCCCTCCCGTGAGGCTGCCACCGACCAGGGTTCCCCCGCCAGATAGACGAAATCGCCTATTGCGGCTACCATCTCTTTGGGGAAGTTCATGTTGCCGACAACTAACAGCTTCCCCTCCTCTTTAGCCTTAAGTGGAGCTTGAAGATGTTTGAGGCGCATCTCCTTGCCCCAATTGTAAGTTTCCAGTGGTTCAGTATGGTAGTCCATAATTAGCCTCCTAACCAGAAATATCCCAAATTTCAAGCACCTAATCCCCACAATAAAGCTTTGAAACATCGCTCTCAATCTCCCTTTGGTAAAGGGAGAGGTTTTAGCTCTCCCCCTTTCGCAAAAGGGGGTGCCGTAGGCAGGGAATTTTATTTACCGAGTAATATCAAATATCCGAAACGCCAACGTAAATATAATAACAGCCAACCATCATGCACTGAATCTTAACTTGCTACAGTTTAAGCACTTGAAGTTTGGATTTTGAATTTAGAGTTTCGGATTTGGGATTTTATAACGATGTTCCATATGACTTCGTTCTAATGCCTCAGGCCACTTCCAACTCCAGCATCTCTACAAAAGCCTCCGTCCGGGTGCGTACTGCGCCGGAATGGTAGGTTACATCTATCTCCATGAAGTAGGTAGGGATACCATGCTCCCTGAGAAACTTGCTTATTACCGGTATATCGAACTCATGAGGGTCGCAGAATTTCTGCTGCAAAAGCAGCGCACCTTGAACATTGAATTCCTTCACCAGATTGAGAATATGCGTCAACCGGGTACGAGCCATAACGTCTTTGAGGGGACAGGCCGGCCTATCCAGATAGCGTTGTGCTATGGCTGAAAGCCTATCGGCTTCGGGGATAACTTCATTCCAGAAATAGCGGCTTCCCGTGCACAGATCCTCTACCACAATGTTAGTCCCCGATTTCTCAATAAGCTGGAAAAGGCCCAGGTCGCTGGTTTCGCTGCCAATCACCATAATGCGGGTTGCTGCCGGAGGTTTATCCTGTCGCAAGGGGAGTTCCTGAAGCGCCTCGGCCAGCAACTGGCTGTGTTCCACTTTATCCATAAGCATACTGGATAAACTAATGCTAAGGGCTTCTGTCCCGGTAACCAATGGAGGTGTTGTCTTGCGTATATCGTAGAGTTTATGTAAGATACGCCGGTTTTTGTTATAGACATCAATCGCTTCGTCCAGATACTCATCGGTAATAGGGGTATCCAGCCACGTCTCCAGGCTGCTTTTAAAATCTTGTATCTCAGCCATGAAATATTTCTTGGCGCTAGGCCGTTGAGGCAGGGCAGTCATCCCCATAAAGTAGCTATACTCCAACGGGACATGCATCTGCCACGACTGGAATGCCTGGTGGATGTGCTGGCAGGATTTGGCCGTTACAATCCCATCAAGATAATCGTATTTCCCCTTAAGCCCCTGGGCCAGCACATCACGGCAGAAAGGGCAATACATTCCTCCTATATGGCTTTCCGACTGGTCTTGAGGCTCGAGGTTGCCCAGCACCCGTACGGGTAAAATGTTTGCAGCGTAGAGAATCTCTTCAGGCACGTACGTGCAGAAACAGCCGACTACCTTGCCACCCGTCCGTGCCTTCCAATCCCGGGCATACTCATGGCGGTTATCAACCACTGCTTTAAATCGATCCAGCATATGTGCCCCCTCTTAAAAAACCTTTAAAAACAGACCTTATTTTAACATAAGGTCTGCTGCGACAACAACTTGAATACAGTGTCGAAAATATTCATGCCACCACTGACTGTGAATCAAAATATTAAATAACCTAATTGCAAGGTAGGTTACTGATATGCCAGTTCTTATCCCTAACCCCTTTTCTCAGCAACAAAACATAAGATTACGATGTATGGTTAGACCGAGTTGGGTTATACTATAAGTAATTCCTTGTATTAATACAGATATTTCCGTATACTAGAGTTAGCAATGTCTATTAATTTGCAACAAATAAAATATCCTCTTGGCAAGCCTTATTTTGAGACGGAAGACTGTCTGCTTTACGCTGGTGACTGTTTGGATTTAATCAAAAATATTAAGGAGCCAATTATCGACCTCACAATTACGAGTCCGCCCTATAATATCGGAAAAGAATACGAAAAACCACTACCTCTTGAGGATTATTTGGAATGGTGTAAATCGTGGATAAAAGAAATTCATCGAATAACCAAACCCCAAGGAGCATTTTGGTTGAACATCGGATATTTAGAAATTCAGGGGAAGGCAAAAGCTGTGCCGATTCCATATTTGCTTTGGGATAAAACACCCTTTTTCCTAATACAGGAAGTGGTTTGGAATTACGGTGCTGGAGTTGCAAGTAAATATTTTTTCTCTCCACGCAATGAGAAGTTGCTTTGGTATGTCAAGGATCGTGAGAATTACATTTTTAACCTTGATGATGTTCGGGATAAAAATGTTAAATATCCAAATCAGAAAAAGAACGGGATATTGAAGTGTAATCCGTTAGGGAAAAACCCTTCAGATGTTTGGCAAATCCCAAAAGTAACTTCGGGGAAAAATCGTAGCTCTAAAGAGCGAACATCTCATCCCGCACAATTTCCAATTGCTTTAATAGATAGAATTGTTAAAGTAGGCAGTAATGAGGGTGATATCGTTATGGATCCTTTCTTTGGTTCAGGCACAAGCGCTATCGTAGCCATTGCTAACAAGCGTAAATTTATAGGCTTTGAGATAGAGCCAAAGTATTGTGATATTGCAGTACAAAGAATAAAAAGGTATATGAACTATCCACAAACCATGTCTCTTTTTGACTTTGCTGCTATAGGTCAATTAACTTCAAATTCTCAACTTGACTACTAAGCCGTGACTGTTGCCCAGTTGCGGCTTTCTGTCCCATCCAATCTTCGTGATCCAGCCAACCGAATCTTGCCTTAAGAATCTTTGGTTTGATATTTTCGACAGTGCATTTCTCAAAATTTATTGCCAAATAGTAGCCTGATTTGCTTTTCTTGTCTTTAGATGATTCTTGGGCGTAGCTCCTATTTCCAAAAATGCTTTTTGGATTTGAAGAAGTTTTAATCTCGATTGAAAACTTATCATCGCGAATATAGATTAAATCCTTATCTTTCGCTAACTTTTCTTTTCGCCATTCTTTTGGATACCTACGTTCAAATTCTAATGCTATTATTTCGTGCAAAAAAAAGCCCATTATTTGTGGCTTTGGGAAAATATCTTTCCCTATACGATAGTTCTTCTTTCCAATTGTTGACCGGAAGATTTCTTTCCAAGATTCTAAAACAACCTCTTTAATTTCTTTCGTTGAAAGAGGATGCTTAGTAATAAGGTGTTTTGTTACAGCAAGCCACTCGTTTTGGTTTTTACCCTTGTATGGTGAGTTCATATCTAATTATCCAGCAAATCTTTGACTTCGAGCTTGAGCGATTTCGCTATTCTTTCAATGTTTTGGAGAGTTATATTTTTTTCTGCTCTCTCAATCATCCCAATATAAGTTCGATGGACACCCGCACGTGCGGCCAACTCTTCTTGGGATAAACCAAGTTTCGTCCGTTCCTTTCGAACTCTTTCGCCAAATTTGATTAGAATATCTTGTTTCATTATTGCTAACTGTAGTATATGCATCTGCTAATTATGGTGCTACATACTATGATTAGCATCTATTACGTTCATGTATTTAAGAAATGCCTGTCTCTTGCTCTCTCTCAAGCTGAGGTCTGCCCCTCAATACGGCATATTAATGACTAAGGGCATGTCACGAAATAAACATACTATCTTGAGGTCTGGCTGGAGAGATAGTGTAGTTCCACTCTCCGTGGAACAAATCCCTTTGGATATTGACG
>JACVQG010000154.1 GCA_015661045.1 Dehalococcoidia bacterium
GTTTATTTTTATTGGCTTCCCGAAGGGAAAACCTGCTAACGGTGTGTTAATTGTCATCTCAATCTCCTGATTAGTAGTTCTTTGTATAACTACTATATAAGTTATCTACACTTTTGTCAAGTCCCTTTCAAAGGGTTTGTATAAATGTTTTTTATTATTTTCTTTAAAGAAACCATCTGATTCCCGAATCGTGATTGATCAGTGTAAGTCGGGTGCGGGAGCGAATAGTCCCGATGATGGTCTTTGATAAATTATAATGAAGCCCTTTTTGTTATTCTGAACGAAGTGAATCCCGATAGGACGGATTGTATATACACAAAACAGTTTCGTAATTCATAGGACACCATGTTCCTGAAGAATCAAAAAAGTATAGGCCGCCCCGATTAAATCGGGGCGGGGGCCCTACCCAAGCAGCCGGCAGACCGACGCCGCAGGCAACCCAGGAGGACAGGAAGCATAGTGCCGCTGCACCCACATCCCCACCCAAACCAGGGACATCGCACCGGGCATCGCTGGCTCCCTGGCCTTAGCTACGGTATTGGCCCATGTGTTACTGGATACAATGACTAACGATCCGCTCATTCCAATTTGGTCGCCGTTCTCAGAAGTATATGTAGTGGCGCCATACACTGTGGGGATACTGCTCGAAATAATCGCTATTATTCTGGTGTGGGCAGCTACAAGATGGAGAGTCATAGCCAAAGAGAGTCATAGCCAATTGACAAAACCGTATAGTTTCATTAAAATCACTATGCAACTTACAAAATTAATGGATGTTTTTCGGTGCTTTGAAATAGAAGATTAAAAGGGAAACCCGTGAAATCCGGGTGCGGTCCCGCCGCTGTGATTAGGGACGAAACTTTACATAAATCCACTATTTCGCTTCAGCGAGATGGGAAGGCGTAAAGGAGTAGGATGATCTAAGAGCCAGAAGACCTGCCGAAATTAGAATTATCTTGTTAGGAATCCGATGGTAAAGGGCTCCGGCACACCCCTTAAGGTGTGTCAGAGCCCTTTTTATTTGGGCTCAGAGGCCCATAAACCGAAAGGAAAGGAGGTTCAGAATGGATAAGAGCGAAAGGAAGGATGTCATTGCTTACCGCAAAGGGTGTAAAGCTAATGGCACCGGGCTTTCTCACTACATTCTAATGGTTAAAGAGGAGAAGTAAGGATGCCTGAGCATTCAAAAGGAGTAGCGGTCCCTTCGCGGGTCCGCTACTCCAACACCGGAAAAGGCCCCCTGTTGCAGCCAATCGATATTGGCCATGATGTCTATGTTGGCCTGATAAATCCCGATACGGCTTTCTGGTCTCTGGTGAAAAAGGACAAACTGAGTGAGGCTATAGGTGACAGTGAGTTGCTTGCTCAGTACCGCCAAAAGGCGGCAGTTTTTGCTCAAGAGATGAAAACGCTCCGCTTTGGCCTCAAACCATCCGCCGTTTATTTTAACCCGACTGAGCGATGTAATCTCAACTGCGATTACTGTTACATCCCCGGGGAAATGCGCAAGGACGGAGCGCACATGTCCAAGGCTAATCTCATGGAAGCGCTCTCCATCCTTAAGGTTCATTTTAAGAAGGCTTTACCAGAGGGTTCGGTTCCTCAGGTTGTATTCCACGGTTCCGAGCCTATGCTGAACCGTGAAGCGATGTTTGCCGGTATTGAGCAGTATCAAGATGATTTCCATTTTGGGGTACAAACTAACGGTACCTTGTTGGATAATGCCGCCATAGACTTCCTGACCTCCCATCGAGTCGGCATCGGTTTATCTCTTGATGGACACATTGCTGAGATTGCAGATAAGACCCGACATAACTGGTCTGGCGAAGGGGTGTTCTTGCGTGTAACTGCCGCTTTAGAGCGGCTAAAGGGATACGCAAACTATAATGTTATCTGTACGGTCACCAACCGGAATGTGCGCTCTCTGCGGCAGATTGTGGACTTTTTCCACTCTAATGACGTCCCGGCTTGTATGTTGAACCCTGTCCGCTGTACCCAGGAGGGCGCCCGGAAAGTCAAACCAGGTGACGCCCAATTAGCGAAGCACTATATGGCGGCGTTGGACCGTAGCTATGAACTTTATCAGAAGACAGGGCGCAAACTGGTCATCGCTAATTTTGCCAATGTCATAGTTGGTATTGTGGCGCCTACTGCCAGGAGGCTTATGTGTGACATTTCCCCCTGCGGCGGCGGACGGTGTTTTTTCGCACTTTCAGCGAAAGGCGATATATTTCCCTGTAGCGAGTTCATCGGATTACCGCATTTCCGGGGAGGGAATATTTTTACTGGAGATATCGGTAAAGCTCTTACCTCTGATGCCTTTAGCGCCGTTACCGGGCGGAAAGTCGAAAACATAGAACCATGTTCCCACTGTGCAATTCGTCACTTCTGCGGAGCGCCGTGCCCGGCAGAATCGAGTGAGATGAATGGGTGTCTGGACAGCGTTGGCGCCTTTTGTGAACTCTACGAGGAACAAGTACGATATGCTTTCCGTCTAATAGCCGATGGGAAAGAGAAGGATTTCCTCTGGGATGGATGGGATGCGGGCGCAGCCACCACCTTCGATGTTTCAACATTGTGATATTAATGGAGGCCACCACAATGCATCGTGGTGGCCTTATAAGTATTCAAAAAGCATTTATGGTAATGTTTTATCGCGGAACAACCCGCCATATCTTGCTTGAGGGGTAATCGGGAGCTCCCCATGGATTGTACATATCTCCCACAAACATCCCGCCACCCAGAATACCCTCGGTATCAAATACTACATCAGTAGCATCGATTCCTGTAATAAAAGGTTCAACTTTTCCATCCGGCTTCACAATATATACCCCGCCATCTCCATTAAGGTCAGTCCCCTGCGCCGAAACATAGAGTTCAGAACCCCATATACCGCCGGGACCGAAGTTGAGAAATTCGATACCACTGAAACCAGCAGCAAGTTCTTTAACTGAACGCCCATCTATAGAAACGATGTGAATGGTATCCAGCTTGTGGGGCTCGGCGTTACGTGAGCGAGTGCTAAATGTGGAAGTAATAAAGCCTCCACCGGCCTGGTACATAGGTTGAGCTTCGGCGTTTCCTTTTCTGCCGGCTACATCGGCTCTGCCTCTGGCAACCACCGGGACTGTAGCATACACTCCACTCTTACCGTCCGGATACACGCGCATAAGGTTCCCGGAGGTGTAATCAGGTACATATAGCAGGCCATCCGAACCATAATTCATCTGGGTGGGGCCGAGGGGTGCGGTGCCTACCTGGGCAAATGTACTGATGGTTCCATCGGATAATACACGGACAATTCGCAATGATTGAAGCTCGCTAACCAGTATCCCGTCCCCGTACTTCCCACGGGCGAAGACCATGCTCTCGATTCCCTTCTCGAACCTGTCGGAGACAGTGCTTACCTTACCCGCCCTGTCTACGCGGAGCAGCCTTCTTTTCTCCTGGTCGGGTGCGAAGCTGGGGCCGCCCGGTATATACAGGCCCGGTGGAAAACCATTTTCACCTTTCGTTAGGGTGAGGTCGAAAGTCCAGTTTCGAGGGAATTCCTTCAAGTCGGCGAATAACTCAATTTTAAACTTTTTCGGGTCAACCACGGTTGGAGGCCCCAGCGAGACTCCCCAGGGATACGCCTGGCTGATACTGGAGAGCGAACGCTCCTGTAAAGTTGGTCTGGGTGTCTGTCGGGTATCTGCCTGGCGGCAACCCGACGTAATCACAGATAACAATGATGATATGATGATAAGTAATAAAATGCTCATTGAGGGCCTTTTAACATTGTTTTTCATTGGACGGCTCCTTTTTAGTTAATATGGTAAAGAAACTAATAAAAACAGTTAACTTAAATAAATATTTGCATAAAATATTAACCTACCGAAAACATTCTACTATGGAATGAAAGTGAACTCAACTGCAATACAAAAGGGGTATTGACGAATGTTCTTCCACCTGCTAACGTGTTACTAGTCTCCTGAGTTGTTATGGTGATATCATACCGTCCCGCTCGTAAATATAAAAATGGGCGGAATTTGAATATTTTGATTATTTTAACGCCAAATTGATAGAGAACTGGCACTTACCAAACCAATAATTGACCAGGAGCTGTAAGGAATTATGCTCTCAATAATCATTCCAACGCTCAATGAAGAAATAAATCTAACTTTTTTACTGGAATCCATTAAAAAACAGGGCCTTGATAACTATGAAGTACTCGTTGCCGACGCCGGTTCCACAGACAGGACGAGGGAAATCGCCAGGAAATATAATTGCCGTATCGTTTCGGGCGGCCTACCGGCGCGTGGGCGGAATGAGGGGGCAAAGGTTGCCCGGGGGGATATATTGCTGTTCCTGGATGCTGATTTAGTGCTGGGTGACGGTTTCCTCAGGAGCGCTTTAAAGGAATTTAAAATCAGGGGAATTGATGCAGCCTCTTTTTGCCTGGAACCCAACAAGGGGAGTACCGGAACCAAGCTACTGCTAGATTTATTTTATAACTGGCCTATACGATTCAGTGAAAAGTTTTTACCCCACGGGGCGCAGGCGATTCTCGTAAAAAGGTCTATTCATGAACATTTAGGCGGATTCGATGAGGAGATTAAGCTAGCTGAAGACCATGAGTATATGCGGAGAGCGAACGACATCGGCAGGTATGCAATCATGCGGTCTGACCGGGTATATATTTCCCTGAGAAGGTTCGAGACAGACGGCTGGGCGAAAACGTATCT
>JACVQG010000155.1 GCA_015661045.1 Dehalococcoidia bacterium
GGGCAAGCAATACTATGATATGGCAGCGTTTCAAACAGTGGTAGCGCAAGGTAAGGCCGTTATCACGAAAGCTCATAATGTGAGTTGGTTGGTGGAACGTGAACCTGAAATAGACATGTTGCAACCTATAATAAATCCACCCGTTCCCGGAGGAGCTAATACTCAGGAAACGACCTCTGTGCTGGTAATTCACGTGAGTATTGAGAGCCTGCTGGCACCTCTTATCCAAGGAAGAGTAGGTATGGGTCAGACAGGTGAGGTTGTCCTGGTCAACTCCGAAGGAATTGCCCTCATTGATCTCCGTTACATACCTGACTCGGCTATGAAATATAAAAATACCGCCGAACCGGCCAGGAGAGCGGCCACTGGCGAAACAGGTATAGTGGAAACCCTGGACTACCGGGGGGTGCCGGTATTGGCTGCCTACCAATATATCCCGTCCGTTGATTGGGGACTGGTTGCCAAGATGGATAGCACTGAGGTTTTTGCGCCATACTACGAAGCAATCAGGCTGAATTACTCCTGGGGCGCCCTTTCCCTGTCACTGGCAATCGCAGCAGCCTGGTGGTTCAGCCGCAGGATTATTAAACCCGTCAGGGAATTACATCACGGTTCAGAGGTCATCGCCAACGGACATCTGGAACACCGGCTGAATATCCGCACCGGCGATGAACTGGAGCAACTGGCCGTAGCTTTTAACGATATGGCCTCGAAACTTCAGGAGTCTTATTCCGGACTGGAACAAAAGATAGCAGCCAGAACCCTGTCTTTGATGGCTTTGCATAAGATAAGTGATGCTGTAAGCTCAACACTTGACCTCGATGCCCTTTTACCCCAGGCCCTGGCGGCAGTCACGCTGTAGAGTGCGTCTGCGGTCAAGTAGCGCAGTCCGGGCAGGTGGTATTTTCAGATGATTCCAGCCATGACATCAGGCATACCAGGAAAAATCTGGTTGAGCCTCACGGCCATATCGTAATACCCTTAAAAGCAGCAGACGGGATTAAAGGGGTGATGTTTTTATACCCCCAACTCGGGTACCACCCCTCTGATGAGGATATGCAAACATTGACGTCCATAGGCAGCTCAATTGGAATAGCCATAGTCAACACTCAGCTATATCAAGATGTCACGCTGAAATCCGAGGAGGCTACAAATAGGGCTAGGGACCTGGAGGCTACCAGTCAAAAGCTGGAAGCGTCTAACCGGGAGATGGAGTCCATGTTATACAGTATCTCCCACGACCTCCGGGCGCCCTTGATATCCATCAGGGGTTTCGCTGCTATGCTATCTCGAGAGTATGGTAAAACCCTGGACGATACTGCCGGGTTTTACATGACACGAATTGAAAAAAACCTTCAAAATATGGAATCCCTGATTAACGAAATCCTGGAACTCTCCAGGATAGGCCGCCTTACAGAGCCCTGGGAGACGGTTAACACGCTGGATTTAGTCCATGAAATTGCCGAGGAACTTGAACCTCAGCTAAAAGAAGCAGGAGCCGGGATTTTCATTGCCGGGGACATGCCCCGGATACACTGCGAGAGGAAGCGACTCCGCCAGGTGTTTGCTAACCTTATAGACAATGCCAGAAAATTTATGGGTAGCCAGGAGCACCCGCGGATAGAAGTCGGTTTTGAGCCTGTTAAAGAGGGTTGTCATTTCTACGTCCGGGATAACGGTATGGGTATTGCCCCGGAGGAGCAGAAAAAGGTATTCAAACTCTTTCAAACTTTAGGGCGGGCTAAGGAAAAAGAAGGGAGTGGCGTAGGGCTAGCAATTGTCAGGAGGGTGGTTGAGAGCCATGGCGGACAGGTGTGGATAGAGTCGGAAGGTTTGGGAAAAGGTAGCGCCTTTCATTTCACTATCTCCGGGCAAGCAAAATAAAGCTGTAAAGGGTTGACATTGTGTTACAATACTTAAGGAAACAGTAACATACAGGATAAATCCGTTCAGGTTTATAAAATCTGTTCTCGTAATATCGAATATAACGGCTGTCAGGGGGTGACAAACATGGTAGAACCCAATGTTGAGGTATTACTGGTTGAAGACAACGAAGACCATGTATTCCTTACAAAGAAGGTATTATTGGAAGCACAGAATGCCAGATATAACATCTCCGTTGTAACGGATGGTGAAGCAGCTCTGGATTTTATTTATCAGCGGGGTAAATATTCCAACGTATCCAGGCCAGACCTCATCCTGTTGGACATTAAGCTACCCAAAATAGATGGTTTAGAGGTTTTAAAGCGGCTCAAACTGGACCCCTCCACAAAGTCTATCCCTATTCTGATGTTGACCAGTTCGGAGAGAGAGCAGGATGTTGCCATCTCTTATCAAAATGGGATAAATTCCTACATCACCAAACCTATCAATTATGAGGATTTCGAGCAAAAACTGCGAGCCATCCAGGCTTACTGGGATAAAGTAAGCAAGTTACCCCCCAAGACACCTTAGCTCTCCACAACATGCATTATCTCAGGTCAAGGAGGAAGGCCAAATGGCAGTGAGCAAAACGCACATCCTGTCGGGCCATTGCCTTATGTGTCCAGATTTGCTATTATAATTCTGTGCCCTGGTTCACTTACCTCTTAGGAGAACAGGGCGATGATTCTACTCCCACCTCTGCTATTTAGAAAGGCTGGACTATGGCCATAGAAGAAAAATTACAGAAACTACAGCAAATGCGGGAGCAAGCCCAGCAGGGCGGCGGCCCGCAACGCATCAAAGCCCAGCACGAGCATCAAAGCCCAGCACGACCGGGGCAAACTTTCTGCCAGGGAACGAGTTGACCTTTTGATGGACAAAGGCACTTTCCAGGAAATAGATGCCTTTGTATTACATCGGACCACCGAATTCGGCATGGGCGACCAGAAATTCCTGGGCGATGCAGTCGTTACCGGCTATGGCCAGGTCAACGGCCGGTTGGTTTACGTCTTCTCCCAGGACTTCACCATATCGGGGGGTTCTCTTTCCGAGGTCGTAGGTGAGAAGGTCTGCAAGGTTATGGACATGGCAATGAAGATGGGAGCGCCTCTAGTCGGACTTAACGACTCGGGCGGCGCTCGCATTCAGGAGGGTGTGGCCAGCCTGCGGGGCTATGGCGAGGTCTTCTTGCGGAATACCCTGGCCTCGGGCGTTATCCCGCAGATTTCTGTCATAATGGGACCTTGCGCCGGCGGGGCAGTGTATTCGCCAGCCATCACCGATTTCGTCTTTATGGTTCAAGGCACCAGCCAGATGTACATAACCGGCCCGGATGTTATCAAGGCGGTAACCGCCGAGGAGGTAACCCACGAACAACTGGGTGGCGCCCTCACTCACGCATCTAAAAGCGGGGTGGCCCATTTTGTATCCCCTAACGACCAGGAATGTATTCAAGAGGTGCGCCGGCTGTTGAGCTTCCTCCCCCAGAATAACCAGGAGGACACACCTCGGGTTAACGCTGATGATAACCCACAAAGATCATGCGATGAATTGCTAAAAATAGTGCCGGATGACACTTCCAAAGCTTATGACATGAAGAAGGTCATCGCCGAGGTCGTGGACAACAGGGATTTTCTGGAAGTGCATAAACGGTTCGCCCAGAATATGATTGTGGGCTTCGCCCGGTTTGCCGGGAAAGCGGTGGGTATTGTTGCCCAGCAACCATCCTATGCTGCCGGGGTTATAGATATAAACGCTTCAGTAAAGGCGGCTCGCTTCGTACGGTTCTGCGATGCCTTCAATATCCCGTTGGTAACCTTTACCGATGTGCCTGGATTTATGCCCGGGACGGAGCAGGAGTTCGGCGGAATTATCCGGCACGGGGCCAAGCTCATCTTTGCTTACGCAGAGGCCACGGTGCCCAAGGTGAGCGTTATCACCCGTAAGGCATACGGGGGGGCCTATGTGGTCATGAGCAGCAAGCACCTGCGCGGGGACATCAACTATGCCTGGCCCACCGCAGAGATTGCTGTAATGGGCGCTGAAGGGGCAGTGAACATAGTATTCAGGGATGCTATTAACAAGGCAGCCGATAAAGAGGCGGAACGGAAGAAACTTGTTGCCGAATACCAGGCCAAATTCACAAATCCCTATATCGCTGCCTCCCGGGGCTATCTGGACGAGGTAATAGACCCCCGAGAAACCAGGACCAAGATAATCCGCGCCCTGGAGATGCTGGAGAATAAACGGGATACCAATCCCCCCAAGAAACACGGAAATATTCCCCTCTGAGGATACGATGCCAAAACCAGAGGTAAGCGCAGCTATAACAGCAGCCATACTTGCCTATCTCCACGAAGAAGGTAAGCCGATGGCGCAGGCCGACCAGCCCAGCAAATGGAAACTTACCGGCCGTCGGCAGGGACTCCGTCTTGAACCCATTATCCGGGGACCGAAAGGAAGGAGATGGAGACTATGACAGGCAACAAATCAACAGCTATCCGCAATCCAGTAAAGATAACCGATACCACCTTCAGGGATGCCCACCAATCATCCCTGGCCACCCGCCTTCGCCAGGAGGATATGGAGCCAATAGCCGCAGAGATGGACAGGGCCGGCTTCTACTCCCTGGAGATGTGGGGCGGGGCCACTTTCGATGTAACCACCCGCTTCCTCAATGAAGACCCCTGGGAGCGGGTGCGCCGCTTTAAAAAGCTTATGCCTAAAACACCTTTCCAGATGTTGTTGCGGGGACAGAACCTGGTGGGCTACCGCAACTATGCGGATGATGTGGTGCGGGCCTTCGTTACCGAAGCAGCCAACGTGGGGATTGACATCTTCCGGGTGTTCGATGCCGTCAATGATGAACACAATTTCGAGACGGCTTTCAAGGCCGTTAAAGACTGCGGGAAGCACCTCCAGGCCACGATATGCTACTCCACAACAGGCCGAAGGCTGGGCGGGCCGATATTTACGCTCGACTATTTTGTAAAGAAATCTCTTGGCTTTCAAGCGATGGGTGCTGATAGCCTGTGCGTTAAGGACATGGCCGGCCTAATCTCCCCGTATGATGCATATGAGCTGGTGAAGGCTTTAAAAGCAGCCCTCAAGATTCCAATCCACTTGCATACCCACTATACCAGCGGTATGGCTTCTATGTCTTATCTGATGGCCATCGAGGCCGGGGTGGATGGGATTGACACCACCCTTGCCCCCTTTGCCCTGCGCTCCTCTCAACCAGCCGCAGAACCTTTTATAGTAGCGCTGGAGGGAAGTCCCCGGGCCACCAACCTGGATTTAGCCATGCTGACAAAACTCGGTCAATATTTGGAATCAATAGCCCCTAAGTACAAGGAGTTCCTGGACACAACAAAGATGGCGGTAATTGATACCCAGGTATTAATGCACCAGGTGCCGGGAGGGATGCTCACCAACCTGGTAGCCCAACTGAAAGAAGCGGGAGCGCTCGACAGAATAGACGAGGTCTTTGCTGAATTGCCCCGCACCCGGAAGGAACTGGGGTTCCCTCCGTTGGTAACACCCACCAGCCAGATAGTCGGCAGCCAGGCAGTAAGCAACGTCCTCTTTGGCCGCTATAAGATGATCTCCAAAGAGGTCAAGGACTATGTTTTTGGGCTTTATGGCCACGCACCCGCCCCTATAGACCCCGAAGTCCAGAAGATAGTCCTCAAGGGATATGAGCGGGGTGAAACCCCTATAACTTGCCGTGCCGCCGACTTGCTTGAACCGGAGATGGAGAAGGCCAGGGAGGCCTCCAAAGGGATAGCCAGGAATGTGCAGGATGTGCTAATATATGCCTTATTCCCTACGACGGGGTTGCGGTTCCTGAAATGGAAATACGGCCTGGAAGCGCCGCCGGCAGAGACGAAGCCAAAAGCTTCCGAGGTAGCTAAACCGGTTGCTCCGGCGCAGGCTGGTGAAAAAGCCCCGGCCAAGAGGCCGGGTATGCGTACATTCCATGTCTATGTGGGGAACGATTATTTTAAGGTGGATGTGGGGGAGGAGGGCAAGTCTCCGTCCATTGGCCAGACTGCAATAGCCGTTGCCGCACCCCCTGAACCAGTCAAGTCGGGAGCAACCGCAGCAGCTTCACCGGACAAGCTGGCTGAAGGAGAAACCGCCATCGTGGCGCCTATGCCAGGTATTATTATTCGCTATGAAGTCAAAGAGGGTGAACAGGTGGACGAGGGCCGCCACATAGTCATTTTTGAAGCCATGAAGATGCAGAATACGCTGGTAACGCCCAAGGCTGGAGTAGTAAAAAAGATAAATTTCAAATCTGGAGATAAAGCGGGCAAAGGGGAAGTGCTGGCGGTGATAGGATAAGGTAGCCGGCAGGCATATGATAAAGACACTGGAAATCAAGAACTTTAAGTCAATTAAGCATCTTAAGCTGGACTGCAAGCGCGTAAACGTGTTCATCGGCGAGCCGAACACGGGGAAGTCCAACTTGCTTGAGGCTCTGAGTCTTTTTTCGTTTGCGTACTATTGCCGTTACGGGTACAAACTCAAGGATTTCGTTAGAATTGAATCAGTCAGCAACCTGTTTTATGATGAAAGCTTAGATGAGACAGTTCAAATTGTTGCTGATGACAAATCAATTGAAATAGGGTTCAAGGACAACCACTTTCAAGGACAGGTGGGAGAAGGGGGAACTGGGGGCAAAGCACACTTTTCCAAGCTCAGCGGTGATTATACAAGCATTAGCGTTGATATGCTTAGACAGGAAGCATCATCTGCTTTCAAATTGTATAAGTTTGTTGTGCGGGAAGCGTTTCAGCAGAACGAATCGGGATTTCTTTTGCCTCCTTTCGGAGATAACCTGTTCTCTTTATTGATGACACACCGAGAGTTGAGGTCTCTGGTTACCAAGTTTCTTTCCGGGAGTGGGCTGAGACTGGGTTTCAGAAAGCAGGAAAGGAAGCTGGAACTGATCAAACATGCAGATGACGTTTTCATATCTTATCCTTATTCTTTGGCCTCCGATACGCTTCAAAGAATTATCTTCCACCTCGCTGCGGTTATATCCAATAAAGACTCGGTTCTCATACTAGAAGAACCAGAAGCCCATGCGTTCCCTTACTATACAAAATACCTGGCTGAGGTAATTGCTCTAGATGAAAATAAAAACCAGTATTTCATTTCCACTCACAACCCCTACTTTCTTGAGCCAATTTTGGAAAAAACTCCAAAGGATGAAATAGGCATCTTCATAACATACTTCAAAGATTACGAGACGAAGGTCAAACAGTTAAGCCAAAGAGAACTGGAAAAAATAATGGAAATTGATGTGTTTCTTAATCTTGACCGATTTGTCAAAGCATGACCATTTACGTGGAATGTAAAACTGATTCCACACTGGTTAATGCTCTTCTGGGAACTGCTAAGAAGGATATCGCACACGAAAAAGGCAAACCGGCGATATGGTCTCAAGCTGCTCTACGACCCATTGTTGGGAAACGAGCTGATAGTGCTACGTCCCAGTCTGGAGTGGTGGATACTGGATGCTGCCAGGGAGGCTGGACTAAAAACATATAAGTACGGCTTATCTGATAACCCGTCAGCCTTCCATCGGGACACAAATATATCTCAAAATGAGTTTAAGAGGTTGGTCCGTGATTTGAAGGATTCAAACAGGTTGAAAAATCTTAAAAGGTTATTAGAAGGTAAAAGATAGAATATGCCTCAAAATTTAGCTGAAAAGATATTGAGTAAGAAGTCCGGCATTATGGTCAAAGCCGGCGATATTGCCATCTGCCAGGTGGACCTGGCCTTTGTCCAGGATACCACCGGCCCGCTGACAGTCCGCCAGTTCTACGAGGGCGGTTTCCAAAAGCTGGCTAACCCCGATAAGACCATCCTGTTTTTAGACCATGCCGCCCCCAGCCCCTCCAGAGAGCTATCCAACGACCACCTCACCCTGAGAGATTTCGCGACCCGCACCGGCGCCC
>JACVQG010000005.1 GCA_015661045.1 Dehalococcoidia bacterium
TTTGAAAAGCAGTACGGCATCGACCTTCAGATTATTACAGGACGTGGAGCCGAGTTCACAGAGAGGTTAAAAACCGAAAAACGCATGGGCCAGATTGTCGCAGATATAACCGAGGGCAGCCCCGTGCACGTAAACAACATGAAGATGGCAGGGCTGCTTGCTTCCGTAGCAGACGAACTACCCAGCCTTCGGGAAAGGGGCATATGGACGTTGGAGCCTGCTGCAACAGACCCTCGCGACAAAATCAATCTGGCGTTCAGGATTATATCGTATACCCCTTACATAAACACCAAGATGGTCAAGCCGGCAGATGCCCCTAAATCGTGGATGGACCTGCTTGAACCCAAATGGAAAGGTCTTATGACACTCACAGATCCTAATATCTCTCCTTCAACAATTCAGACCATATTAGTGCTTATAGATAACAAAGCGTGGGATGAAGCGTACGTGAAGGCTTTATACGGACAGAAGCTGCGTTATATTTTGGGTGGGTTCGTGGAGGAATTCCGAATCCTGGCAACGGGGGAAAGTAGCCTCATGGTTATAGGTTCGGATGCCGATGCCGACCGGTTTGCCAGAGAAGGGGCGCCTATCCAGGCCATAGACATGAAAGAGGGCGCCGTTGTGACAACAGCATCGGTGGCGGCGATTGGTAACTCACCGCATCCCAATGCTGCTAAGGTGTTGATGAACTGGCTATACAGCCAGGAAGGTCAAAGTGTTGCTGGTAAAGCACAGGGAAACAAGATGTTGAGGAAAGACGTACCGGATTTCCGTCCCGCCGCCGCCCAAACGCAATTGGCCAAGCCCTTCGTTATGACCAACGAACAGCTAGATAAATCAGCCGAGATGTTCAAGAACAAGTGGTTCGACAAGCTGGTCGGACGATAAAGCAAACCTGGACGATTCGTCTGAATCGTCCAGGCCTAATATACCTTCCCTCGAAAACAGACTCCTCTTCGTCATTGCGAGGAACGAGCGACGAAGCAATCTCCGCTTTTGGAGGAGTAATCGGCCTCAAGGTGATGAGATTGCTTCGCTTCACTCGCAATGACGAATTGCAACCTATTTTCATCCTTCTTGGTCCCGATTTGCCGGGATGGGGATTGCCCCGAAAATACATAGAATGTTATTATCGGATATTGGGGAGAATTGAACCTATAAACCCCGTCTGACCCCGTATAAAGTCCTGGATGTCCATTGTTTTTTTCCCCTCCAATTGCACTACCTTTAGCCTTAAGATACCATCGCCGGCGCCCACACCGATTATGTCTCCCTTCCCAATCACCCTACCTGGCTCCCCACTGCCTGCCAGCGCCTCAGCCTGTAAAACCTTCAACATCTTTCCCCGCCATTGGGTGAAACAACCCGGCCAGGGCTGGAAGGCCCGCACCCTTCTTTCCAGGTCCGGGGCCGGTAATTTCCAATCCAACTGCCCTTCTTCCTTGTGGAGGAGGCGGGAATAAGTGGCTTTAGACTCATCTTGAGGCTGCGGCTTGATTCCACCGGCTTGCCAGCGAGGAAGGGTATCTTCTAAAAGCTGAGCGCCTAGCTTCGATAACCTGACGGTTAATAGACCCGTTGTATCCGTCGCCAGGATTGGTGTTGAAACTTGGGCGAGTACCGGACCGGTGTCCCAGCCTTCGTCCAGAAGCATGATACTCACTCCGGTTACGCCATCACCGGATAAAATAGCTGCTGTTACGGGAGATGCGCCCCGATGCCTGGGAAGCAACGACGGGTGAACGTTGATACAGCCTGAAGGTGGTATATCCAGTATGGAACGGGGTATGAGTAACCCATAAGCGGCAACTATGATAGCCTCGGGCTTAAGCGCTTGAAGATCAGTCACCACTTCCGCTGGTTTCAAGCTATTGGGCTGTATAACATTAAGCCCCAGGGCTGAAGCCCGTCGTTTTACCGGTGAGGGTGTAGACTCCAGACCCCGGCCTCCAGGACGGTCAGGTTGAGTATATACTGCTAACACCTGATGTTTTGACACCAGGCTCTCCAAAATAGGCACCGCAAATTCAGGGCTGCCCATAAAAACAATCTTCATGGATTTAAATTGTATCACTGTAATGTCACGTCCACAATGTATCAGAGAGATTAAGTTAGAACGAGAGAGCAAGAAGCAGGTGGCTAATTGGGGGCGTTATCTTTACCTGACACCAACAACCGACTTGCCACACCTTTGATGCCGTTCTATGCTTGTTCTGTCTCTTCTAATACCCCTATGAAGCCTCGAAAAGAAAGCTCGGTATATCGGAATTAATAATTATTTAAGGTCTTTTTTGTCCTGTTAAATAGAAATATTGAAGGGCCGATGTATCGGCCCAGAATACGGTGTAATTGAATATTAAATCACCTCAGCAAATCTGGCAAACTGCCCTGGGTAGCCTGCAGGTCCAGGTTAACCCGGCTAATTATACAACCTGGCTAAAAGATACAGTTGGCCTGGGCTATGATAGCGGGCTTTTTATTGTAGGCGTGCCCCACGGTTTTGGCGTGGAGTGGCTACAGAGAAGGCTGCATTCTTTAGTACGGCGTACGTTAATAGACATTACAGGGCATGACCTGGAGGTTGAATTCAGGGTCATTTCCTCTCTTCCCGTTATACCCAAAAAGAAAGAGTTTTTTATTCCAACCGACCCTGACCCGTTTGCTACTCCTCCTAGTTCTCTAAATCCACGCTACACATTTGATGCTTTCATAGTAGGGGACTCAAACCGGCTGGCCTATACCGCTTGCAAGGATGCCTGCGATAAACCCGGTCAGGAATACAACCCTTTATTCATCTACAGTAGTCCGGGTCTGGGTAAAACCCATCTATTGCACGCTATAGGGCACGCCAGCCGGGCAAAAAAACTGCGTCATGCCTACTTAAGCGCCGAGCGGTTCACCAACGAATACATCGATGCCATACAGGAAAGACAGACGAAGGATTTCCGGCTGCGTTATCGGGATCTCGATATTCTGCTGGTTGACGACCTGAGCTTTTTATGCGGAAAGGACAAGACCGAGGAAACCTTTTTCCATACCTTCAATGAATTACATAATGCTAATCGCCAGATAGTGGTTACCTGCGATTGCCAGCCACAAGCCCTACCCTTAATTAAAGAGAGGCTACGCTCCCGTCTGGAAGGGGGACTGGTGGTCAACATTCAGCCTCCGGAGCATGAGACCAGACTGGCTATCCTTACGGCAAAGGCACACCAAATATGCCCCGATATACCCGGGGAAATACTTGACCTTATTTGTTATCATGCTGGGCCGAGTATCAGGGAATTGGAGGGGTGTCTAAACCAGGTAGTTGCCACGGCCCGGGCGATGGGTACATCTTTAACCATAGATACGGCTTCTAAGATTCTGTCTGGAACAGAGGAGGTTCATCCGGCTTTACCAACTATAACTACTGAAAAAATATTAGCTCTGGTAGCGGAGCAATTTGAAATAAAAGAGGATGTCTTAACAGGCCGGCAGCGTAACTCCCAGATAACCCAGGCCCGGCAAATAGCAATCTTAATCTTGAGAGAGGAAACAAATCAGCCGTTGACTGAAATTGGGCGTTTATTAGGGAACAGGGACCACTCCACTATCATATATAGCTACAAAAGGGCACTACAGGAAATAGAAAATGACCCCCAACTCCGTCAAATCGTGGACAATATAAAGCAAAGTCTGCAAAAAACTGATTAACCATAGACTACTTAGATTATCGCTTCCATAATAACATTGCAATGGTTTTAGTGTCCGACTGGAAATTGCCTTACAATATGTCAACTTGTTATATAAGTCCGTTACGGTTTGTTCATTTGCGTGCAGGTGCTATAGAGAAAACCCCCCAACCCCCTTTACGTAAAGGGGGTTGGGGGGTTTTCGACTGCAACAATGTCACGGAATCATTAATCTTAGTAATGGAAGATACATGGCCCTGAATCAGCGATCCAATTTCAATCGCTATTTTGAGGAAGCCACAGTGCTCTTGTTTCCCTTTTGGGAGTCAGTTTTTTGTTTTTTCACCACAGCGTAAATTTTCCACAATAGGACCAGAGCTGTAAACAGAAGCACAGCAACAAATATTAAAAGAGTATTTACTAAAATTGGCATTTACCTCCCTCTTTAGAATGCATTTTTCCTGGCTCTCCTGCACCTCGCAATTATTATAACACACCATCTGCCCGCATTTGAGCAATCTCATCCCAACTATATCCAGCTACATCCAGCAATACCTCTTCAGTGTGCTGCCCGAATTCCGGAGCCGGACATTTAATAGCTACCGGGGTCTTTTCAAAGTGAATAGGCAGGCTAACGGTCTTGACTCGGCCCATTGTGGGGTGGTCATACTCTACAATATAGTCATTTATAAGAACCTGCGGGTCGTTGGGCACGTCCTCTGCGGTGTTGACAGGCCCGCGGGCAAACTGGCAATCCTTAGCTGTAAAAATCCCCATCCATTCCGCTCTTGGTTTGCCCGAGAATATTTTATCCAGCAGGGGGATCAACTCCCCATAGTTATTACGGCGTTGCTCCGTTGTATCGAATCTATTATCATGGATTAAACAGTCAGCGCCTATGGCATTACAGAACTCCTCCCAGAAACGCTCGGACTGGGATTCGCCGAACCGGATCCACAGCCCATCGCCACAGCGGTAATGATTATCCATGGGATTGCGACACCTTTCACGGGAATGGCGGGGTATGGCGCGTCCCTGCCACATAGCGGAATGAATATTGATCGTCTGAAGATGTATAGCGCTGCCCAGCAGTGAAACATCTACCTGCTGGCCGATACCCTGTCTCTCCCGCGCTACGAGGGCCGCCAATATGGCAAACGCCAGCATGGTAGCGCCGTTCTGGTCCAGGATGGCCCCCTGCACCATCTGAGGCCCTTCTACATCCCTGTCCCCCGCCTCCCACATCAAACCTGTCCTGGCCTGGGCTAACTGGTCGAAGGCCCGCAATTCACTTTCTTCACCCTTCAGACCGTTTCCAGTGTTATAAGCATAGATTAATTTGGGATTGATACGGGAAAGGTCGGGATAGTCCATCTTTAATTTTCGGGCAACTTTCTGCCGGTAGTTCGTATAAAAAACGTCCGATTTTTCTATCAGCCGGTAGGCTACCTCCCGGCCTTTTTCTGTCTGAAGATTTAACGTTATGCCCTTTTTGCTGCGGTTACCGACCTCGAAAAGGATAGTACGCCCTCCGGGCAGGAAGGCGGAAGCGCCCGATAGGGTGCTCACCCCGCGGGTGGCATCGCCCTGGACAGGATGCTCAATTTTAATAACCTCCGCGCCCAACTCGGCCAGCATATAGCCGGCAGCGGGGCCGTTGTGCCACATTGCCCATTCCAAACAACGTATACCGTCCAAAGGCCCTGAAGCCATTTTTCGCCTCCCACCCGATTACCCGAAATAAAGAAAGTAAGGCATATTGTAAGGCTATGCGGTTAGTTTTGCAAGCGGAAACCTAACCCCGACGACCTAACCCCAGGCCCCTTCCCAATGTGGGAAGGGGTGCTTGTAGGGGCGCAGCATGCTGCGCCCCTACGGGATTGTTACCCTCTCTCTAATTCTCTCCCTGAACAGGGCGAGAGGATTTTAAATCACCCTCTCCGAAAGTGTTTCACCTTTGCGGAGTCTCGATGAGTCCCGCAAAGTCGGGACATCATCGGATACCTTAGTATTCTCCCCTCTCCGCGTAGCGGAGTCCAAGCGGGTATCGGACAAGGGCGAGGAAAGAAAAAGCTATTTTTTGAGAGATTTACACAGCATTTAACCGTCTATTTTCTAAAACGATGGCAGGCCACCCAGTGGCCAGGCTCCCATTCGATAAGTGGCGGTTCTAGCCGGGGGCTATCCTCTACAGCCTTATGACAACGGGTGTGGAAACGGCATCCGGGGGGTGGATTCATTGGGGAGGGAACGTCACCCTGAAGAATAATTCTCTCCTTTTTTGAATGAGGGTCAGGCTTGAGGGCTGCCGATAGCAGGGCTTCTGTGTACGGATGCAGAGGGTGGTCAAAGATATGTTCTTTAGGCGCCATCTCAACGATTTTGCCCAGATACATTACGGCAATTCTATCGGATATATATCTGATAACTGATAAATCATGGGCAATGAATAGATAGCTCAGGCCAAACTCTATTTTGAGGTCTGATAAAAGGTTTAAAATCTGCGCTTGAATGGAAACATCCAGGGCGCTAACAGGCTCATCAGCCACTATCAGTTTAGGGTTGACGGCCAGGGCGCGGGCAATCCCTATACGTTGCTTCTGCCCTCCGCTAAACTCATGCGGATACCTGAGTGCATGGTCGGCCTCTAATCCCACCCGCTCTAAAAGCTCTTTGATACGGTTAAAGCGCTCTTTTTCATCCTTCATACCGTGTATAAGCAGCGCTTCTCCTATAGTATCAGCCACGCGCATACGGGGGTCCAGAGAGGACTGGGGGTCCTGGAAGATCATTTGAATATCCCGGCGCAGGTTAGTCAATCCCTTTTTATCCAGTCTCGTAATATCCTGCCCCCGGAACAGGATTTTCCCGGAAGTAGGTTCCTCAAGCCTTATAAGTGTGCGCCCCAGGGTTGACTTGCCGCACCCGGATTCGCCTACCAACCCGAGGGTTTCCCCATCGTAAATATCCAGCGAGACACCATCTACTGCCTTGACATCACCTATGTTACGGGCAAGCAATCCAGTAGTCACTGAGTAATACTTCTTTAAGTCCTTGACCTCTAGTAATTTATTATCAGAAGTCAACTTTGTCCCTCCACCCATTTAGAAAGGGCAATGGACTTGACCGGTAAAGAAATGTCCCCATCCATAGCGAGCCTTTCACGTTCCATAGTCCGGTTCACCGGGCAGCATCTTACTGAGGAGGTAACATTATTCCCCGTATATCGGGGTTTCAACCAGGCAATTCTGTCCAGACCCACCATCCCTGGCAATTGTTCTTGTTCTCAGTCTAACACGGACTATGGAGCGCTTCAACTAAAGGCATCCCGGTTTACCGGGACTACCACATGGATGGGGACGCGCAAATTATCTCATCCGGATTTTGTATATCTACAGAGCTTAACCCAGCATTTGTTTACAAGACAGGCACTCTTTATAAATGCTGGCCATATCATAATCAGGCAAGATGGCAGCCAGATTACCTGCCTGGGTTATTTTTGCATCCTCCTCCAAAAACAGGTTCATAACATCTTTGCCTGCTTTCTTTTCCGAGGGTGGTGCGGCTTCTCCGGTGGGCGGCGGCGCTGCCACACCCTGCGGTGTCAATGGCGCCGGAATCACATTCTGTATCGGCGCTGATGCATCCGGGCTACCCTGCGGGGAGGCTGCAACCGGTAATGGGGTTTTTGTCAGGACGCTGGCTGAAGCTGACGGTATCCCAATTCCAGGTATCTTAGAAATTGGGAGAGACAGACCCCCATTTTCCCCTTGACCCTGCTTAAAGGGTATAAAAGACCTCAATTTAATTCCCAATGCCATGTTCTACCTCCTTATATTTTGGTTCAAGATGTGAAATTAAAGAGCATGTTGATAGCGGCAGGTACCACTAACAGACAAATCCCCGACGTGGCCAGGCAGATGCTAAGAAAATAGAAAAAACGGTATTTGTGGCTCCCTTCTGTAACCTGGGCTGCGCTGGAATTGGCAACAGCGAATATAATCAGCGTTGGCACCAATATCATGTTTAACATTTTCAAATCACCCGGACTGAAGTTAAAGAAGGGTAGCATTCCCTTCATCTCTCCCATATTTGCTTTATTAACCAAACCTGCGAAGACGTCCACTACAGCCACAATGAAAACCAGTAAGGCGGAAATGGTAGCGTGCATAGTTAGTGTTAACATGCCAAAGGTTTTGCTAACTATGAGGCGCTTTTCACGCAGAGCGCTCACTTTCGAAGCCATAAGCGAGGAGCGGGCGCCTACCTCCTCCGCCTCTCCCCCTTGACTTATGGCATCCTCAAATATGGTCACGCTACGATCAATGAGGTTACTGCCCGAATCAGTAACCATGCGACGCCAGCATAGCGCTGGTGCAATCCGCATACTTAACCTGGCATTTAGTTGCCGTATCTGAGTTGCTAAAGCCGGGAATGAACGTAAATCCAACTTTTCCATAGCTTCGGTTAGAGTAGAACCAATGGCTGTGGCTATACTACCCAGGGCTCTAAGGAAGGTACTTATCTCGCTGTCCTTAGCGTCTACATCCCTATCCAGGCGGCTGGCCACCAGGCCCAGGGGTAAAACGATAAGGCCTGCTAATATCATAAGCACACCCAAAGGGAGACCCCGGAGAGACAGAAGGGCTGGGACCACAATGCTTATAGGCACTAAAAGCCGAAATAGGCTGTCTAGCAATCGTGCCCTCGGTGGAACTTCCTTACCGTCCAGAGCTTTTAGCTCCCGCGGCGCCGCTTTATAAATTATCCATACGCCTATCCCGGTAACCCCTATAGCCACAACTATCAATCCCATGATAAACGGAGTAGATGTGTTATAAATAAGCATGGAAACCACAGCCACAACCAATACCAGTGCAGAAGAAATAGTGATAGCTGTATAGGCATCCGTATATTTACGCAGTGTCTCTACTTTCCCCTCATACTCGTTACTATAAGAATCTGCCTGGACCCTGGCCTCGCGCTCCAGGAAATCCTGTTCCGCTTCGCCGGCAGTTAGAGCGCTGGAAATACGCAACAGCAGGCTCTTTATCCGGTAATCCGGAACAACTTCCCCTACCATCCGGCACGCCTCCGTGTAGTCATAGTTCATCTTTTCGGCAAGAATATATATCTTTTGGAAATACGGAGATATGCAATTGGGTAAATTGGATGCCAACTGGAAAACGCGCGACCTGGGTATCCCTGATGCTGCTATTGCCGATAGGTACGTAAGCTGGAAGAGCAGATCGAACGAAACAGTATCGGGATTGGTAGATATCTTCTTATTAGAAGATGCCTTGCTTTTGGGCATTAGCCATTACCTCCAGGAGTTCATAGAAATTAGTTACCTTGGCTTCCTTATGCAATCTTTCCAACACCCTCGCCCGTTTCTCGAGCAAAGCATATATTTCCCATTTGCGCGCCGGCGGGATACCTCGTTTAACAGAAATTTTCTGTTCCAGTAAGAAGCTATTCTTATTGCCTACAAATTCAAATGTATCTGTGCCGGAGTCCCAGCGGAAGACTTCGACGAAAGAAAACGAGTCGGAAGAAGCCTCGTAGCCGATTATCTCGTTAAGGCTCATTATGCGGCGTCCACCCTTACCATTAGGCAATTTTACGGAGTTAGTAATACAAACCACATTCAGACAGTCAATATATGTCTTGGGAATATTGATAGGATTACCCGTAAGACGCTGTATAAGCTTCTCCACTGAGGAAGCGTGGAATGTGGCCATTACCGTATGGCCGGTCTGCATAGCCTGGAAGGCTACTGCACCCTCCTCACCGCGGATTTCACCAATGACAATGTCATTGGGCCTCTGACGCAGGGCAGCTCTAAGGAGCTGGAACATGGTAACCGACGCCCCTTTTTCAGTCTGCGACATCTGGGATACCTCCCGAATCCAGTTCTTATGGGGCACCTGTAACTCGGGTGTATCTTCGATACTCACTATCTTATTATTTATCGGAACGAAAGTTGTCATTGCATTGAGAAGAGTGGTCTTACCGGAAGCTGTTTCTCCGGCCACAAAAAGGTTCATGCCTTCTTCCATAACAATAGATAGATAAGCTGCCATCGTGTAATCCAGGGTGCCAAACTCAATTATCTCCATGATGCTTAGAGGCGTCTCGCTGACCTTCCGTATCGTAAAGTTGCTGCCCCTCTGGGATACCTCTTTTCCGAAAACGATGTTTATACGGGAGCCATCAGGCAGAGTGGCGTCTACGATGGGGTTGCGCATGGTTACCGGCTTTTTCACCCGTTCAGAAAGACGCATAACAAATTCGTCCAGTTCGTCATGGGTATGGAAGACCACTCCGGAGACAAGGCTATGAAAAATTTTGTGTTCAACGAAGATAGGCCCTAAACCGCTACAGCTTATGTCCTCGATGTAGGTATCGGATATCATGGGTTGGAGCACTCCCATACCCAGTTTGCTGCGCATGAGCATATATTTCAGCGCCGCCATTTCCTGAGGAGTAACCGATTGTATATTTACATTGCCTTTTTTTCCGTTTGAAGGTAGTTTGCCGTTCTGGCGTACTTTGAATGCCTTTTCCACACAGGCCAGAAGCACATTACGGCGCTCCTCCTCCGTACTTGCTTTAGAAATCTCATCGGTGAAATCCAGGAGCACCCTGTCCAGGTAAACCAATTTTTCATTTAAATCCAGGCCCAAATTCGATTCAACCGGGATATACATATTACGCTTCACCTTCGGATCGGAAAAAATATGGATTAGAATATCCTGACTTACCTGATAGATAAGATTGTGCTTCGGTTCATCCCCCATTTTCCTGTTGAGAGAAGTATGGAAAGACGGGAAACCCACCTCCTGCAAAGGTAACAGGTGCAGGTATTGCAGGAGATGGATATTTTCCTGGCAGGCCGCCTGTAAGGGGGGAGGCAGCAAAGGCATAAGACTACACTGCTCCGTGCCTTCGTGAGCAGGGTGAACATTGTTATTTATTGTTGGAACTGCAAGCTGCGTCATAAACTTACCTTATCGAAATCGAATGCTATGTTCTGAAAATCCCTTTACTTTAATTCTTCCCCTTCCAAAGGGGGCCGGATCCCCCCAACCCCCCTTATTAAGGGGGGCGAGGGGGGATTTTACCGAGTTCGCACATCATCAATCAAGTGTTAATGGGAGAGGGGATGTGAAATCCCCTACGCTCTGGCCTTTGAGAACGGAATAATACGCATACCCCAGTTAGGTTCAACTTCAAAAGAGATGATGTTCCCCGTAGTACGCTGGGCGCCCCGCACCTTGGCTACCTCCAACATCTTCACCAGTTGGGCGCCCATTGTCTCAATGCGCAGCCTCAGGTGGGCATCGCACATGGAGCTGATCCGTGACAGGACATTCTCAGTAACAGCGTATGAATGCACAACTCCGATAAGTGTGCGGGTCCCATTGGCCAGGCCCTTGCACTCCTCAAAATACGATATACTCTGTTCGGTGGTAGCCCGGCTGATGAAGGAGGTCAGCGCATCAACTATAACCAGGTCATGTTCCTCCGCCTGCATGGCAATAAGGGCCCTTAAGGTCTCCTCAGGATCCTCACCTTTCTTTACAGTTTTAATAGGGCGTATTTTAAGATAGTTCAGCAGGTAATAGTCAGTCATATCCAGATTCAGGCTCTTCATCTGGTTAAGCAAGCTGCGTACAGTGTTCTCAGTAGTGAACAGTGTAGCCTTGTGTCCGCAAGCCAGCGAACCCCACAATATCTGCTGGGTTAATACGGATTTGCCGGAGTCTGGCTGACCCTCTATCAGGCTCATTGATCCGACAGGGATCCCACCTCCCATTTTCTTATCTATCTCACTATTGCCGGTAGAAATATTTCCAACTACCGCTGTTTTAACTGACATAAACGCCCCCTTTTTTTCGTTGTAGGGGCAATTCATGAATTGCCCCTACCTTATCCTTGCCTGGTATCGAAAATCCCCGCCGCGATTCACACCGTGAATCGTGGCTGCCCCCTTTACGTAAAGGGGGTTAGAGGGTTTTCTTCGTAGCATGTCTCCGTAGGTGGATATATCGTGTAAGACTGGCTACTCATCCCGCTTTATCATAATTTCCGTTTCGCTCAAGATTTTATTGTTAAGGTATTAACCTACTTTGTAAACTGGGCCGATGTAGTCACTCCATTGTTGGTTGATATACGGATAAAGATAGTTTCACCTGACCCTACCCCGGGGTTCGGCTTTACCTGGAGTTTCATATCCTCCAGAGGGTCCAGTAGATTTATCTGATAGACCTCTGCCGCTCCATTCCACTGTATCGTGTTTACTGCCCACTCATCATTTCCCGGTGAGGTGCCTGTTGTGTATGTTAGCCTTTTAATATAAATGTTACCTGGCGCGCTATAATACTGAACTATCACATCCCAATCGGAAAAGTTTCCTAACGCTCTCTGCCCGGTGTTTCTAACATTAACCTCAAGTCCAGCACCTCCATTATCCGTCACCCCTGTGGCAGATATTATGGTGTTTACATTATCCGTTATCCTCTTCTCCATAATCTTCCAGTTATCGAATATATGGTCGGCTGAGACGATTGCGCTCTGGGCTAAAATCATCCCGCCGCTCAGGATGACACCTATACAGATTAGAGAGACGATCGCTGTTTCCATATTTAAAAGCTAAAATTTAATTCATAGAATACGCCGTTAGGCGCTACGAACTTACCCCAGTAAGTTCCCGCTGACTGAGTGCTGGAATAATGGATGGTAACCTTGATAGTATCTGCCGTCCACCACTCTGTGCCGTTTTCGATGCTGTAGGTCCAGTTGGGCTTTGCGCCGCTGGCGTAGTCAACATAGGGGATACGCCGCCAGTTCCCCACCGGCCCTACATACACATCGGACTCCGAGATGTTCATAATACGGGTGGTGCCCACGTTCTTGACCCAGAAATAGATATCGAAGTCGCCGTCGCTATTGGCATCTACCCAGGTTCCAACCGAGTTCAGCTCTCCCGTAGATTGAATAATGGTTACCTGGGTTTCTACACGGTCGCTCACCCTGTTGGTGGCACTGGTGAGGCTGCTACTGCCCTGGGTAACTGCCGGGTAAACAGCATTGACTACGGCTATCGAGGCCACAACACCGGCAATGATAAGCAGAACTGAGACTATAACCTTATCTATGGAATGCCTCCTTTCCGTTGCTATTCTTTCCGTTGCCATTGAGGAAGAGGCTCAGTACAGCAGCTTCATTTTTATCGGTTAAGCTGCGCTGTACAAGGTTATCCAGTTCTATGAGTAAGGAGACTCCTTCATGCATGGACTGTCCATCACCCTCATCGGTATTTAGTAGTTTCATCATGGTATCCCTGAGGGGAGCGGGGAAACCTCCAAGCTGGCTGTAGATGTCAACCAGTACCTCCATGCGCTGCCTCCCGACTTTCTTGACCCCATTGGCCAGCCACCGGGAGAGCATAGCCACGGTCATCAGATCGACGCTAGGACCCCTTGTCGCCGGCGGAGCCTCATTGACGGGTTGACTACCATTAAAACCGAAACCATAATCCTTATTACCGGGGACCATCTGGGGATTACGCGGCATTTTGTTAAAATCTTCTTGCAGTGAAATATTGCCCATTTTAAAGGTCCCCGGCATGGCATCCTGGGCTGCCTTTCCGTTGCCGTTGCCGTTGCCATTACTATGCCCATTCCCGTGCCCGTTCCCGTTGCCATTACCGCTTATCATTTTATCTTCCATTATCTTTGGTCCCCCTGTGTCATCTTTCTCATTCGTTGGTTCCATCTTTGGCATTGTTGGCTCTACTTTAGGCTCCTCTTCTGCCTTCGCAGCCGGACTCAAGCTAACCTTTTTTACATTCGGCTGGAGGCTTGCCTGGGCTGATGGATTATCTATACGCTCCTTAATATCTATCAGAACCTGTTTTATCTCATTTTTGAGGAGCTTCATCTCCTCCTCCAATGCCTGCCATTTATCTGCCATAAAACCCCCTTCCTTTTCCGAGCTTTAACACCTTTCCATTGAGTAATTTAACAAATAGCTAGCTCTCTCACCAGAGGGATAACGCTCAAATAATTGGGGGGTATTCACCCAATTTAAACCGATAAAAAATGGGGGTTTTCCACCCTGATTTGTTATGAAAAGCGACGGAGAAACAACCCCGGCGCTATAGAGGAATTCAGGGAAAACATACAACTATGGAGGTATATATTATGTGGGAAAACATATGCCCGGAGCGCATGAATCACGCGATGTTATTACACCGGGCTTTTCACCCCTCAGATTGTCAGGGAAAAGCCCCCTTTATTTGAGGCATTTACTTTTATGACATCTCAGGGGTAGTCCCTGAATTTAACTTTCTCCCCTGTGGGGGTATAACGGTTTAAGGGTAAGGCATTTATTTTATAGAATATGCAGTCAAATGCCTTGTAACCCGAGGGCGGTCCGGTGTGGAGATCCAACAGGTTGGGTATAAACACCAA
>JACVQG010000156.1 GCA_015661045.1 Dehalococcoidia bacterium
TCTGGAGTGTTTTCTCCGATAATTGGTCTTTTTAAGCCACCTCTCCCTCGAGGGGAGAGGATTAAGGTGAGGGTGAACCCCACTCCACCCTGAGATTCTTCGTCGCTTTGCTCCTCCAGCATGACAGGCGGGCCTCGTGCCTGCCCCTAAAGGGGATCTACACAGAACCCTCTCCGGGCCTATCCACCAGACGCTGGGCCTTGAGATTATATGAGATATAAGTAGGCTTTGGGTTAATAACCAGCGCCTTGGCGGGGTTATCGGGGTCTGCGTTGACATGGCGGTGCACCGAACCCGCAGGCACTATGACAATATCTCCGGCTTCCCACGGGAATTTCTCGTCGTCATGGATTTCGTAGCCGCGTCCCTCAAGGATGTAGAACACAGCCTCGTTCATGTGGCCGTGACGCTGCGATGAACCTCCCGGGGGAAACTCTTCAAAGAAACATACAAAGGTTTCTAATCCTACCTCGGTTAATTCTGGTAAACGTACCTGAAATCCCTCGTGAGCCATGGGGGGAAGGCTTTTGCCTTTTATCACCCTGGGCTTCTTTAACAGGGCTGTCCATTTAGGTTCCATGTCCTTGGGTTGGTCCATAAAGGCACGGGGGCTGCTGAGGTCGGCGTTGCTGAACATTTCATGGATCTTCTTTTGCATCAATAAACCTCCTGTTTATTTACTCTCTTATTCCAGTGCTCCGCTCACAAGAAGCTCGACATATTCTTCATCACTCATACCAAGCAACTCTTTAATAACAAATTCGTTGTGTTCCCCTAAACACGGGGCATTTCTGATCTCGGCGGGCGTCCGGGACATATGGAAGGGTGGATAATCGTAGGTATGGGGGCCGATTTCAGGATGGTTCAGGGTGCGGTAATGCCGGCGATGGCTGAGCTGAGGGTCTTCAAGTATATCACGTGCATTCTTGACTACCCCCGCTGCGACCCTCACCGCCTGTAATCGCATCATAACCTCTTCAGCAGTTTGCTCGATAGTCCATGCCTCGACCAGTTTATCCATCTCATCCTCATTAGCCTTTCTGCCCTGTAAGATAGCAAAACGAGGGTCATTTACCCAGGCAACTCCTATAATCTGGCTTTTAAACACTTGCCAGGATGCAGTAGAATCTACAGCAATAGCGCACCATCTATCTTCGCCGCGGCAGCGATAGGCCCCGTGAGGGGCGGCATCAGTACTGCGGTTGCCATCACGTCTGGCTTCCACACCATTTATCTGGTAGTCCAGAAAGAGCGATGCCAGGAAATGCAAACCGCCCTCCAACTGAGAGAGGTCAAGATATTGCCCTTTGCCCGTGCGCCGGCGGTATTCCAGAGCGCCGATAAGGGCGGATGTCCCAAAACCGGGGGCTAACATATCGGTATAGGCGGCGTAGGGCTGGGCCGGCTCCCTGTCGGGCCAGCCTGTAAGGTGGGTGAAGCCTGCCTGGGATACTAACTGCGTGCCAAAACCTACCATCGAGGCCAGGGGGCCGGTCTGACCCAGGTTGCTGGTGCTCATCATGATAAGGTCAGGCTTAAGGGTTTGCAGGTCGTCGTAACCCAGTCCCCAGCCTTTTATTACACCGGGGGCCATACTTTCAATGACAACATCCGACCAGACCGCCAGACGGCGGGCTACATCCCTCGCCTGAGGCAAATCCATGTTCAGACTCAGGCTATACTTGCTGGAATTATAGTTGGTATAGTAGGCGCTACGGTTGATACCAGCAACTTTATCCTTAAAGGGAGGGGATGCCCTAACAATATCCGGCCGGGTGGCTGACTCTACCCTTACCACCGTAGCGCCGTGGTCGCCCAGATAGCGGGCTACCACAGGACCTACGATGGCCCAGCTAAAATCGGCTACTTTTAATCCCTCAAAGACCTGTTTTGACATTATACTCCCGAAAATAGCCAATTTGTCATTCCAGCTTTCGCTGGAATCCAGCCTCGAAAATCCCCCACTCCGATTTCATCGGAGCGCCCCCTTTACTAAAGGGGGGCTTTGTATCAGAACTGCCTTCTGTATCAAAAATCGGGCATTTTTATCAAAAGTCAATTATGGCGTGGACTTGGGCTTCGGTCTAGGTTTTTTTACAACATCTTGCGATTCTGGCAAGGTCAAAATAGGGTCTCCCTCTAGTCGTAGAAACTCTAGATTCTTAGAGACTCCCAGAATTGTATTAATGTGTTCTGTATCTTTAGGAACCTTATCATTTTTCTCAGAAGCTTGTTGTTTCTCTGAAATTGGTTGGACTCTGACTTCTACACTATATCCTTTGTCAATTCGTGTTGCGATTGCTTTCAAGGAATAATGAAGTTCTGTATCTAGTTCGTTGCGCCTTCCTTCATCCTTGTTCTTATAGTATTTCTTTAATAATTCCGTTACTAATTTGTCTATCCCTTTTACCATTATGATATTAGCATGGTTCTCAACGCCTTTAAGAGATTTTCTAGGAACTCCTTGATTTTTCAGTTCTCCATGAAGCTTCCTTACTTCTAATATCTGCTTATAAAGACTTACTACTCGCTCAACTGCTACTGCTACAGCGGCAGCGGTTGCTAGGGGCATTGCTAGAAAGACATTTAAGTCGCTCGAAGAGATGGAGCGTATTTCAAAACCAGGCCGTGTTCCAGTAGTCAATTCAGAAAAAGTACTGAATATTTTGTTTAATTTTATAATGTCATCCGCAAACTCATTCAGGTTATTATTAATGGCTTTGCGAGGTACAAGGATGCCAAGTTCGCATTTGCCAGGCTCTAATTTCTCTGCACCAATATTTAACTGTTGAAAGGATGAAATGACTTGCTCAAGAGAAGTTTTGCAGGTGACTAATTGCTTAGAAAGTGACTGAAGTCTTTGAAGTGCAACTGATGGTGTTATTTGGTTACGCTCGAAAATTTCACGAACGTGATTACTAAGATTAGCTCCTAATAAATCATGAACACCTAGTTCTTTTAGTGCTTGCTTCCATGCTGGGCTGAAATTGTTACTAGGTGCATTTGCAAGAGACACGTAAAGTGCGTCTAAGTGTTGACTGACTTGTTTCTGAAATTGGGGTGATTGCGGCTGATTTACCTGATTTTGAAGAGATTCTACTAGTTGCTGTAAAGTACTGGCTGTTTTTGTATTGTTAATATCAGCAATAATTGCAGTGGCAATAGCATGTAGTCTTTCAATGTTCATTTGTACTCCTTTCAATAATGCCATGAATTACCCTCAGATAATCCCTCTCCTCCGTAGCTCCACCATCTCCGGTTGAGATAGGCCAAGTTCTTTGCTATAGACTTCTTCGTTATGTTCCCCGACCAGGGGAGCTCTATGGCCCGTCACACAAGGCGTTGGAGAGGACTTAATGAATGGTCCGGGATAGGTAACTGTCGTACCCAGTTCGGGATGAGCAATCGGAGTCCAGTAATTCCGTGCAAGCAGTTGTGGGTTAATCAAGAGATCGCCAACAGTTGCCACGGGGTAGAGCATGATTCGCCTCTTCATTGCCCCTTCAGTTAGTTCATCTCTGGTATGTTTGAGGAAAAACCGGCCGATGCGGGCTTCGACCTCGTCATGAAACTCCTGGCCGGCTGTAGCCATATCGAAGATAGCCCAATCTATGCTGCGTAGATATTCGTCGGCCATACCATCCTCCCCCATCCACTGGACCAGTGCCTGATTAGTCTTAGCCCCGGTAGTACCAGCCATGACTACGAAGGTAACGAATCCATCCCTGCACGGCCAGGTCTGACGCTGAATAGCCCCTGAGCTGAGCCCGGTGCGGCGCGGCCCCTGGCGGCTGATAAGGGTCTTATCCAGTTCCCAGTAGCCCCGGCTATTAAACATGAGCATGGCCACGCTTTCCTGCATGGACACATCAACAAGCTGGCCTTCGCCGGTGTTTATCCAGTGATAAAGGGCTATTAGCGTGCCCACGGCGGCTTCGCCGGCGGCGTGAAGATATGCCTGGGGATAGCTGATACGCACCGGCGCCCTGTCGGGGTCGCCACACAGGTACATATATCCACCTAAAGCCATGCCGACAATATCGGGGGCATTCCAATCTTTATAGGGGCCGTCCTGTCCGAATGGAGTTATGGAAGTAAAGATAAGTCCGGGATTGTTCTGAGTCAAAACCGTGTAGCCCAAGCCCAGGCTGTCCAGATAGCCTGGTGAAAAAGATTCGATAATACCATGAGCGGTGGAAGCAAGCCTCTTGAAAAGAGCTTTCCCATCTTGCGATTGCAGGTTGAGGGTAATGCCTTTCTTCCCCTGATTATAAGCGAACCAGAAAAGGCTGTTTTCATGTTCATTGCTTGAATCGGATTGATAAAGGTGGTTTGCCAACCGGGATGCATCGCCTCCGGGCGGCTCTATTTTTATTATCTCTGCCCCCAGGCTGGACAAAATCTTCCCACAGAGAAAGCCCCTGTCATCGGTCAAATCCAGGAAGCGGTACGGGCTGAGAAAGGATTCTGTTGAAGGATTCATAGCTATGCGATTATAGACTATTCAAGGGGCAAGAGACAAGGGGTTTGAGTATGCGACATCTTAAATCAGCGATTGAATCCATAGGTGTGTGTTTCTTATCTTCTCGTGTGGTGATACTAATGGTCTCATAATAGTCTATAAAAGCTGCCCGAAAACGCCCCCAGCCCTGAGATTCTTCGCTTCGCTCCAGAATGACAATTTCGGACAGCCTCGACAGCCTCGGGTAATGTTTTAGGAGTCCATTTTATTTTAAGACCATTAGTAATTACTTGCGGAAAATAGCACAACAAGATAGAATTCCCGTGGAGGTATTTTCATGACTACCTATGCTCAATATAAAACCCGGCCTTTGGACTGCTGGCAGCGCGCCAAAGAGCTACGGTTAAAACACTATAAAAGCGTCGCCACCGCCCATCAGGACGGCAAGCTACTGGTTACCGGGAGTGGCGCCAGCTTTATTTCCGTGCTGGCAGGTTTCGGCGATGACATTGTATTCTTATGCGGTGAACCCTACGGGGCTTCAATCTCCATAGATTTACCTTTCCATGAAGCCTGCGCTGAGGAAACAGAAGCCAGGGGCTTCGCCAGGGACTTATGCGCCTATTTGCGCTCCTATTGGGGATCGATGTTCCTGAACCGCTACTATTTTGGCGGACCGTTCCCCAAACCGGATTTTTGTTTCTCTATACACTTCTGCGACTCCCATGCCAAGTGGTACCAGATTGTTAAGGAGCACTTCGGAGTTCCCTACTTTGGCGTTGACCTGCCTATCGGCCCTCACCGCTCCTTCCCGCAGAAAGTTAACTATGTAGTCGGTCAACTCCATGATGCTATCGAAGGGATTGAGAAGTTTTTAGGCAGAAAGTTCGATGACGAGAAGTTTCTCAAGGCAGTCCGGAATGAATTCCGGGTTACCGCCTTCTGGCCCAAAATCTGCGAGTTGAATAAGAATATTCCAGCGCCTCTTGACCAGAAGTCGCTGTTCAGTCTGTACGTGCTCGCCATGCTGGAACGATATAATCCCGAATCAGTCCAGTTTTATTCTGACCTCTACGCCGAGGTGAAGGACCGGGTTGCCAACGGTATCGCCGCTCTGGCTACCGAGCGCTGCCGCGTCATAGATGATTCCCAACCCCCGTGGCACTTCTTGAAAATCTACCGCATAATGGAGAAGTACGGCGCTATATCCGTAGGTTCCCCCTACTGCTTTGGCCTGATGGGCGTATGGGATGAAACGGATGATGGGCAACTCGTCGCACGGAAAACCCCCGAAGAAAAGGGTGAGGAACCCCGTACCAGGGAAGAGGCTCTGCGAACTCTGGCTACCTGGTATCTACTACGCGACGAAGGGCCTTCCAGCATGCTGGGATTTTATCTCCCGGACATTAAAAACCGTGTCCTGCCGCTGGTGGTAAAGAACTGGAAGGCCCAAGGGGTGCTGATGCACCTTAACCGGGGTTGTGAGGGCACCGCCTTCGGGCAAATGGAGAACCGTCTAGCCCTGATTAAAGCAGGCATCCCGGTCATGACCTATGAGGGCAACATGGGAGATGATAGAGAATTTGATGAAGCCCAGACCGTAGACCGCCTGGAATCTTTTATGGAAAGTTTAGGGCTTCATAAGCTGGAATAAAAGAGCGCCAAGCTGGATGGGCGGCCAACAGGTGCTAATTAACCCTGTGTGGCATAGTCACAGCATTGCTCATGGTTAGACATAGGGAAATCCGTTAGAATTCCAAACCAGTACGATTCATTGGAGGTAACCCATTGCGAGCCTCTCTGTTTTTACTGGCAGTTATAGGCGTCCTGTTCTGCCCGTTCTTCCGCCCTCTCCTTGTCCAGCATCTTGCTGTACAGCAGTCTTTTCATATGCAATTCCACTTTTGGTATGTCAACCCAGACCATCCTGACACGTACGAAGCGCCACAAGTTCACCCATATGCTGATGGGGGGGTCGGCATGGTTCCCGGTAGGGCCACGCAAAGCCATAAAGCGCCTGATGGAACAGTTAGCCTAACTTCCCACAACGCAGAAGCCCAGAGCCTTTTTAATTTCTCTGTTAGTTCCTATGGTGTATCTGCTGCTTTTCTGACCTTGGATAATACTCCTCACTCCGTCTCTCTCTATGGTAACGAAGCTTTACTTGAGGATGCCTTTCTTGCTCCTCTAAAAAAACCTCCTCGTGTGTAGCTCCTTTCCGCCTCCCTGTACCACG
>JACVQG010000157.1 GCA_015661045.1 Dehalococcoidia bacterium
CGTGTACTTGGCCATCCCCCAGAGAAACCGCAGGTACATGGCAGGAGTAGCCCCCCGGATAAAGGGGTATTCCCCGGGGAACCCCAGGTCTTCCAGATAATCGAAACCCTTTTCCTCCAGGTCCAGGGGTGTGTAAATTCTCTTTAGTTGCATGCCGGAGTTGTTGGTAAACTCTTTTTTCCGTTCCTTTTGAAACTCCTGCGCGTTCTCTTTCTCCCATTTATCTCTGGCAGCTTTGAGTTTATCTATCTTTGACTTTTCAGACATATCTTCTGACCTACCTTTCAATAACTTTTTTGCATGAAATCGGCAATCTCCGGGTCCTCGGCTAGCATTATCAGAAGCCCTTTAGTGTAACGGGGGTTGACCCACGCGGCACGGAAGGGAGATGCGTCAGTAGGAATCCTTTCCACGAACTCCACCCCTTTTGCCCTGAGGGCGCTGGTTTCAGCATCCAGATTATCGGAGATAAGGCAAAGGGAGCGCAGACCCTCACCGCGCTGCTCAATATGCTTTGCCAGTGCGGCCCGTGGGTGCGATGGCTCCTGGACGATGATATAGTTCTGCCCTATGCGGAAGAGGGCATTGGTAACTCCCTCCTCAGGAAAGCGGACGATTTTGGATGGTTTCAGCCCCCACAGGTCGTCGTAAAGCTTGAGGGTATCCTGCATATTGCTTACGGCGTGATGTACATGGCTCAATCTGGTTATCATTGGGACTCCCTTCTACCCTTAAAGTAGTTGAAGTATGGCAAAACTATGGGGGCATGTCAAGAGTAATAAATGTAAAAGGTCTTTGCATTTTAGGCCTAATATGCAAGGATAGACCAGACCGTTGCTCAGTCTTGGCTTCTATCATTTAGCGTCCAAGCTATAAAAATTGTTTGACCTTTGTACCCCACCCTGAGATCATTCATTCCGACATGTCGGGAGATGACAAAGGAACACCTGTCGATGCTGTCATTCTGTCCGAGCGGGTATCCCGATATATCGGGATGTTTTACTCGGAGAGGAAGCACAGCGACCGAAGAATCTCCTGTGCCACCCTGCGTCAGAATGCCATTTCAACGACAAGTGCAACTGGAGATTCTTCACTTCGTTCAGAATGACATAGGAACGCGGCACTTACTCAGCAAAGATAATAAGTCAATGACCATAATCGGGACGAGAAAAAGCAAAGAATTCGTTCAGAATGACATAGGAACGCGGCACTTACTCAGCAAAGATAATAAGTCAATGACCATAATCGGGACGAGAAAAAGCAAAGAATTGTCCCATGAGTTTAGGGGTTCGTAAGATGGTGCAAGGCGGCTCCATGGAGAATATGGAGTGCATTTTGTGCGGGACATGCGTTGATAACTGCCCCAATGGAGTAATCAGGTTCTCGTGGAGCAGTAAAGCTTAATCTTATTTCTTGCCGAATATTTGCTCCAAGATACCCGACTTAAGGTCGTTATTGGACTGTTCAGCCGCCTCCCAGGTGCGGTTCCATATCTTTTTTGGAGTAAACCTCACCTTTTCGGGAGTGAAATCCGGCATGTCTTTCCTCAGAGGTTGAGATCCCGTGAGGAGCGCCCTTGGCCAGGAGCACTGGTTGTATCTGACCTACGCTGCCCTCCTCCGTAGCTATAGTTTTAATGGGAGCGCCTTCCATAACTAAAAATGATATCTCTGAGGAACCGCCGCCAAAATCCATAGCATATTCACCTCTGCCTACCATAAGGTAAGCCTCCCGGTGGCCTCCCGGCCATAGTGAAAGCTCCTGCCGGGCCAGGCGTCGAAAGTAGTCATAATCGAGTACTTTATGGTAGGTGAGTGTTGAAAACAGATTTAACCCTGCCCCGGTACCCCGCGGGTCTGACATGATTATTTGCCCCTTCCATTTTGGATTCAGCACATCGTTCCAGGACTTGATTTCATCAGGTTTGACCTTGTTAGTGTTGACGACCGGACCCAGGTAAGTAAGCCCAAAAGCGATGATTTGCTTCTGGGGTCCATAAACCGGGTCAACATAAAAAACACTCCTATCCTTAAGCACAGGTAATGACTCAACTGCGCTCTCGGCCAGGTCGCTTAAAACGATCTCAGTGCTGCTGCTGACGCCAGTTTGCACAACATCAGCGACCGGTTTGCCTATACCTCGTTCTACTTTCAATTTTTCAGCCTGTTGCCGCCCCGGCAAGATGAGCAAGTCTATAGGGATTCCATACTGGGCGGTGAAAGCTGTGGCTAGAGTCCGACCCGCTGCAGCAAAGGGTGAATCCCCATAGATAACAAGTCTGCCTTCTTTTTTGGCAGCCTCGATAACTTTAGCCCAGGTAGCGTCTAGAGAGGTTGGAGTCGGGATGTTGGATGCAGGAGCGGATATGGGGACGGGCGCGACAGGGGACGCTGGTGCTGTGGGCACAGATTTGGGGGTGCAGGATAAAATGGTGGCGAGGATGGCTAAAATTACTATTACAGGTATTAATGACAAACGCTTGCTTTTCATTTTTATTTCCTTTTGATATTATCCATCAGGTGCTTATTTTGCTGTCTGGCATTGGTGAATCGGCCAAATAATAACATGCGGAATGTGGTTTGTAAACAGGATGTGGGTATACCAAAATCCACCGCCAATTCAATGTGGCTGAAGGGGCCATTCTTTCACCCAGGTGGTGTTGAGCAATCCTATTCGGGAGGCGGCAATTAATCTCTCCCTTTACCAAAGGGGGAGAACTGGCCCGCTACCTTTCGTAGGCATTGATGCTATTGTTTGATAGCGGATTTAGGTATAGGTCATTACTCAGGTAAGGATTTATCCTTCGACAATATTTATTACTGCGGCCAGGCGCTCCGGATGGTCCGAGCCGAGCGCAAAATGGGTTGATGTGAGCTTCATAATGGCTCTATAATAATGCTGAAATAGATGCATTATGGAGCCAATTCCGTGCCTGTAAATTTGTCGGTCAAAAATGTTCCCGATGACCTCGCTGACAAACTTCGTAAGAGGGCGAAGCGCCACCATCGCTCCCTTCAAGGCGAGCTGATGGTTATCCTGGAGGAGGCCTCCGGGCCCGGCAACGCTATCTCTCGACGAAGCAGGGAAACGCCTGGAAGCCCTTGGCCTGGCAACAGGTGACGAATCAACGGCCTGGATCCGGGAACTAAGAAATGCCCGCTAAGGTGGTTGATGCCTCTGTCCTGGCGGCCTGGTGCTTCAGGGAACCGCGGGCGCAGGAAGCCCTGGGACTCATCCAGGGATCTGACCTGTACGCACCTTCCCTTCTGGCCTACGAACTTGCCAGTATTGCCAAGCGGAAAGCCGCTGCTTATCCGCAAAGTCTGGCTATCCTCGGTGAAGCTCCCCATACAGCCCTCGCCCTGCCCATCCGCTGGTGCGATGTGGATCATATGGCAGTATTACACCTGGCTATGGGCAACGACCTCACCACCTATGATGCCAGCTATCTCTATCTGGCACGAGAGTTGGGAGCGCGACTGGTCACGTTTGACGGGCGGTTAGCACGGGCTGCAGCGAAGACCGGGTCGCGTGATACGATACCGCCAAAATATGGCTCCGATTCATCACGATTCAGTTGATCCGCTCCTCCTCTATTTACTCCTCCATCTTAATCTTGTGGGTTCGTGCAACTATCCCTAACGAGGAGGCCCCTATGTGGTTAAACCGCCCTAAATTCTTGGGTTACACTCGGCTGTAAAAGCTGTTTGACTGAATGTAATCAATGCGGTAGAATACCGTATTCTTTATGAATAAATTCAGGCAGTGGATAGAGAACAGGCACGTTTACTCCCGCAACTGGAAGGCCATGATGGGAGGAAAGGTGCTGGGCTATTTCTGCTGTTACCTGCCGGAAGAAATCGCCTATGCCGCTGGCGTCCTGCCGGTAAGGATTGTCCCGGGCAGTGAGCCACAGGACTTAAGTCCTGGGGCATACCTGCGTCCAGATTGACCAGACCTATGAAAGCTGGCGGATGTACCTGCCCCATACCTTTGACTATTATCTTCCGATTCCAGGCAGCTTTGATGAATCGGGGAAGCTTAAGCCCTTTCTGGCTGCCGAGTTGGGCGATTTCAAGGTTGCCATTGGGGAATGGGTGGGTCGTGTCATCTCCAGTGCAGACATGGGAAGGGCTATAGATGTCTACAACCGGCACCGCCAGCTATTGCATAAATTATACGACCTGCGGCGTAGTGAGCCGCCTCAAATCTCAGGGACAGAGGCTTTTGAGGTTGTTCTCTCCAGCATGTTTGTGGATAAGGCGGAGCACAATATGTGGCTGGCCGAATTTCTGGAGAGTCTCTCTAAATCCAAAAAACGACTTCGGCCTGGCCCCCGACTGATGATCATTGGCGGAGAGAACCATGATCCTGAGCTGCTCAGTCTCATTGAAGAGCAGGGGGCAAACATTGTCATAGATGACCTGTGCATGGGCAGCCGCTATTTTTGGAACGAAGTCCTTCTACCCTCTCCCTTGTCCGAAACGGACTCCGCAACGCGGAGAGCAGGAGAGCGCCGGGGTGAAGGTGCACAAGTAGAAACACTCCTTCATGCCATAGCTGCCCGTTACCTGGAAAAGCCCGGTTGCCCGGTGAAGGATATATCAAATGTGCGTGGTAGGCCCCGACACCAGCACCTGATGAAGCTAGCCCGGGAGTGGAATGTGCAGGGGGTGTTTATCGTCTACCAGAAGTTCTGCCACCCTCAGGAGTTGGACTTGCCTCCATTGAATAAGCTATTTCAGGATAACAACTTGCCAACCTGTGTGCTGGAGCTGGATACAACTCTATCGAAAGGTCAGGTAAAGACACGGACACAGGCATTCTTGGAGATGCTTGGGGAATAAAAATTTTTGGACATTATTAAGTGTGGAAAGGTAACCCTGATGAGTTGTCTAGGGAAAATTAGCCTTCTTATGGTTGTGCTGCTGCTTGGTTGCACCCTTCCTCAGCCTGTGTCACTAACCCCTCCAGCCGTGGAACCTTCACCTGTTTTCACTCCACTAACTGCTCCAACCCTTGCAAATACATCTATACCATCTCCTGCTCCTCTGCCTTCTCCTATATTTATTCCCGTTCCTACACCTGCGCCGACGCCAGAACCAAAACGTGCGCCCGCGTTTACACCAGCACCTGAAATTACTCTTAAACCTTTCAATACGCCGACTGCTACATCTCCTTTAGCGTCCCCACCAATACCGCCTCCAGATGTGCCGTGGACGCTGGTGAAGGGCGGGGAAAATCTTATCAATAACGCGGGATGGCAATATACCGAAACTTTATTGAGTGTTGCTAGTGGGAAGATAGTGGTGGAGCCGGGAGACTTTCACAGGACGGCTTACAATGAGGAGACGCTGCTAAAAGTCCGGTTTGCGTGGGGTGTTACGGCAACTATGGACAATTCCACAAGGGATGGGGGTGGTATCGTCCTGGCTGGCGCCTTAGCTTATAAGGAATACTGGCAGGGCCTCAAAAGTATAGAAGTCAGACCAACCTCCAGCGGCGTCAGTGTAGTTATGCGCACTGGCGATAGTCCCAAGCTTTTCTATTCACGCACCTTTCCAGTTAAAGGTTTGGCGAATCCTGTCCAGATTGAGGTCAGGAAGATCGGCAATCAGTTTAATATACGGGTCAATGGCTCCCCCGTAGCATGGGTAGATGACCCCGGTCTCTTTGAAAACGGAGACCTCTTTCTGGGGGTAATAACTGCACCCAAGAATAGATTGACCATCGAAAGCTTATCGATCAGTACTCCAACTGGCCAGGAGGATAACGTCCATATCGACTGGCCAGTTTTTACGGGCGTTATCAGTCCCTCGCCCAGCCGTACTGCATTGCTGGATAGGCCTTCCAGTCTGGTATTGCCAACCGAGCAAACCGTATTAAAGAATCTTCGGTCTGGTCACCCCCGTCTTATGTTGCTTGATGAAGACGTTGACCGTCTTCGCGCCTATATTAATGCCGACCCGGTTATGCGCTCGTATTTAAGACGGATGAAACGCTCCGCCATCGGTATGCTAGAGGACCCGCCCGTAAAACGGGAGCTAGATATTCGAGAAATTTTGTTAGACACCAGCCGGAAGGTTTTAGACCGTGTATATACATTAGCGCTGCTCTATCGTTTGGAGGGTGACTCCAGGTGGGCGGAACGTGCAACCACAGAGATGCTGGCTGTGGCCAGGTTTAAAGATTGGCACCCGGCCCATTTTCTGGATGTGGCTGAGATGAGCTATGCTATGGCTATTGGCTATGATTGGCTTTATGATACGCTCTCGCCCCAGGACCGGGAAGAGATTCGGCAAGCTATTGTTGAAAAAGGTCTCAGGCCAGCCCTGCGGGCCTACCAGACAAAAGAGTGGTGGACACAGGCGGAGCATAACTGGAACATTGTCTGTAATGGAGGGATTATCATAGCGGCCCTATCTGTGGCAGATAGTGAACCAGAGTTGAGCCAGCAAGTTTTAACCCGGGCGCTCTCTAATTTACCCTATGCACTTGTTACGTACGCCTCGGATGGGGCCTGGCCGGAGGGGCCAGGCTACTGGAGCTATGCCACCCAGTATCTTGTGGCCACTCTTTCGGCGCTGGAAGGCTCCCTGGGGACGGATTTCGGGTTGGGGTCGCTACCGGGCATATCCGATACAGGGCTATTCCGGATGAACAGTATCGGGCCGACAGGGCTTTCATTCAGCTTCGCTGATTCCAGTGTGAATGATAGCTGGGTAGGAGACGAATCATTGCTGTTCTGGCTGAGCCAGCGCTATGGTCAGCCAGTTTTGTCCTGGGCTGGACGAGAGGCGGCTGTCAGGGACTTTGGACACGTTGGTGGCCACGCAGCATCTCTACCGGGAGGAATTGTCTGGTACGATTCCATCGGGACTATTAACGATGTTACAAATAGACCCCTTGATATATTCTATAAAGACAAATTTATCGCGTTCATGCGTTCATCCTGGCTGGACAAAAACGCCCTGTTCGTTGGATTCAAAGGCGGCGATAACAGGGTCAATCATGCTCATCTGGACCTGGGGACTTTTGTGTTTGATGCGCTGGGGCAGCGCTGGGCAATAGACCTGGGTTCAGATAACTATGCCTTGCCCGATTATTTCGGGAAGCAGCGGTGGACTTACTATAGATTGCGGACTGAAGGCCACAATACACTGCTCATTGATGGGCAAAATCAGGATACGAAAGCCGTGGCCCCGTTCGTCACCACCACTTCTTTGAAGGATGGTGGGTTTGCCATCGTTGACCTTTCCGGAGCCTATGCTCCATCTGGCGGGAAGCGGATCAGGAGGGGCATAGCCCTGGTGGATGGCCGTTCACGAGTTATTGTGGAGGATGAGGTGGAAGCCACACACCCTGTGGAGGTGGTATGGTCCATGCACTCTAGGGCAAAGATAGAGCTTCAGGGGAAGCGAGCTATAATGACCCAGGGAGGAGCAAGTTTACAGGTACAACTGCTCTCTCCTGACGGTGCATATTTCGCCGTGGAACCAGTCAACCTAGCGCCACCTCAAATATCTTCGACGGGTGTAAGCAAGCTCCTTGTCCGTTTGCCTCAGAAAACTACTAACGTGCGGATCACAGTCTTGCTTACACCAGGCACAAAGGCAGAACCTGTATCAGTTGCATCATTAGATGACTGGGTAGTTTCTGGGCCGTTAAAACGTTAAGGCCAATGTCTAATTACATAAATATAAAATATACCCGGATGAGATAGGTTAATACGCAGTTAAAATAGAAATATTATCTGGTTGTTTGTGCCACCAAGTAGCAGAACAATTACAGTGATATCAGGCCATTGTATATGGCAAGAGGAGCAGGTGGATGTCCTACCCCACCCGGCCGCTGGAATGTTTTGCCTTATCCAAGGAGCTTCGGGCCAGACATTACCGCAATATAATGACAGCCCGCGAGCAGGGGAAGTTGCTCATCTGTGGCGGTGTTGTAGGCCCGTGGGAGCTTCTGGAAGGGTTTGGCCCAATCGAGTTCTTCGAGGGAGAACCCTACGGGGCGGCTATAGCCGCTGAGCCGGAGCTAGCTGCTGCCGCTAACGAGGCTACCGATGCCCGTGGCTATGGTAGGGATGTCTGCCCTTATGCCCGCTCCTACTGGGGATCCATGTTCCTCAACCGCACCCCTTGGGGTGAGTTTCCACAGCCCCATTTTGCAGTTCAGTATCACCACAGCCACTGCGGCACTAACGACAAATGGTTTCGAGTCGTAAGCGAATACTACAATGTGCCTTACTATGTCATAGACTACCCCCGGCTGCGTCCTGCCGATGGGCACCTGACGCCGATGCAGGTCAAGCGCTACACTGAATATCTGATAGTGCAGTACCAGAGCTT
>JACVQG010000158.1 GCA_015661045.1 Dehalococcoidia bacterium
TAGAGCGCCGCCCTAGCTTTCGTACCTCTTGAGCTACTTCCTCCAGTTCCGGAAGTTTACGGCTGGCGACAGCAACATCTGCGCCGGCTTCAGCCAGCCCCAGGGCAATTGCTCTCCCGATACCTCTGGAACCGCCTGTCACCAGGGCTACCTGACCTTTAAGATTCCATTTCTCAAGAAACATCTGTTTTCACCTGCAACATTTTAATTCCCAAATCCGAAGCACTGAGAAACTCTCTCAAAATGATGTTGGTAGTCCCAGATGTGGTGCACCAGTGTTCCAACCTCACCCTCGGCCCGCTAGCAGGCCAACCCCTCTCCGTTAACGGAGAGGGGGGCAGGGGGAGAGGTCGAAGCAAGGGCAACGACCTTAGTAGCACTCCGCTCACATTTTGAGATAATCTCTAAGAGATATTAGTATTTACGATTTAACCAACGTAAATAAGGGGTAAAGTTAATTACCCCCATAATTTTATTGCCGGGGACGTCTGAATAAGGTTGGAAAGGTATGTCTGCTGTTTGTGGCACAGGGCAACGGCCAGGGCATCGGCTGCATCGTTGGGTTGGGGAGGTTGTTCCAGTCCTAACTGGAGTTTAACCATCTCCTGGACCTGCTCTTTACTGCTACCGCCGTAGCTGGTAACCGCCAGCTTAATCTTGGTTGGGCTGTAAATAAAGACAGGTAAACCGTGTTGGGCGGCAACCAGCATGGCAACGGCCTGGGCCCGTCCCACGGCCAGAGCCGTCCGGGGGTTGTCGGCCACAAATGGCTCTTCAATGGCTACTTCTTCGGGATTAAAGCGCCGGATTACGGCGTCTAATTTTTGATATATATGGGACAAGCGTTGTGATAAAGGAACCCTGGTTGATCCGGTAATAGCTCCGCTGGTGATAATGGAAACATTATTATCTATTACATCTACTATCCCATATCCCATGGATACCGTTCCCGGGTCAACGCCCATGATTCTCATACCTCTCCCTAAACCTGGGCGTGAAGCTTCTCAGCTACCTCTTCCGAGAATTCCAAATTGGAGTACACTTTCTGGACGTCGTCTAGCTCTTCCAGCTTATCTATTAGCTTTAAATTCTGAAGCGCACCCTTCTCATCCAGGTCCACTGTAGTTTTGGGCGAGAGGGTAACCTCGGCCGAGGTTATCTTATATTTCTTTTCATCTAAAGCCCGGCGTACCTTTTCCAGATTCTCAGGTGTTGTATAAATTTCAATAAAACCTTTTAATATTTTCACATCCTCCGCCCCGGCATCGATGGCTAATAATGCTATATCATCAGCCTCTTTGGGTGTAGCATCCACAGCAATAATACCTTTATTCTCGAAGAGCCAGGCTACAGAGCCGCTCTCGCTGACACTGGCGCCATGACGGGCAAAAACACTGCGCACCTCTTGTATAGTGCGCAGCTTGTTATCGGTAACAATTTGAATCATAATAGCTACACCGTTAATCCCGTAGCCTTCCAGGTTATATTCCAGTAGCTGAGCTACATCAACGCCACCAACGCCTCTTTTGATAGCCCGATCGACATTCTCCATTGGCATATTGTTCTCTCTGGCCTTTTGCAGTGCCAGGCGGAGACGGAAGTTAGCATTTGAATCGCCACCGCCCTGTCGAGCAGCGAGAGAGATCTCACGGCCCAGCTTGGTAAAAATAGCTCCTCTGCGAGCATCCGTTACACCCTTTTGTCTTTTTATCGTAGACCATTTAGAATGCCCTGACATGGGAGTACTCCTTTATCCGGGATTAGCTTAAGAAGACCATGGTTCTTTTTAGTGATTGTAACACTTTAGTTATGTCGGTTCAAGGGTGGTAATTTTCTTAATTACATACTAAATGATATACTATTCTGGTATTATAGCTTTGCAACAGTAATTAGGCATCGTTATTGCCAAATAGCTGTAGATAAAATCTATAATTGAGGGTGTATATGCCGGTATGGCTATGGTGGGTTACGGGCGCAATTATAGTAATTTTCCTCTCGCAGGTGGCCGTAATAACTGCCGAATTTATCGACCGGTGGAGGAAATTCAAGGAAGCGAAAGCCTGGGCGGTTTCTGCAGGCAAACCACTGCTGGTGGTGGGAAGACCGGGGAACAACAGGATAAAGGTCTATACCGGAGGCGACGTTACCCTTGACCTGGATCCCGGGGTTTTGAAGGATTGCCCGCAAGGTGGTTGTGTAGCTAATGTGTGCAATATCCCGTTTCCTGATGGACACTTCGGCGCTGCCTTTGTTAGCTTTGTTCTGGATTACCTGCCATCCGTTAATGAATTCGAGAAGGCTTTGGGTGAATTATCACGGGTTGCCGATAAAGTATTTATATGCCACACGAAACCTCTAAATATCCGCTGGCGTTATTTACCTATACCGGACCAGGTAAATTTGTGGATAAGCCTTAAAAACGGCAAGTTCAAAGCACGACCCAAACTCTGGTAAGGATAGGTTTTTGAAGAGATGCCTTTGGGCAATAAAATTAGCGTATTTTTCCTTTATACTCCAAGTTTAACCCCGGGGTATAAAGACTCGGTTTGACCATTAAAGTTGATAATGATACAACCGGGTGCCAGCAATATTTGTTCAGATGATAGAGGAATGAATTGAACTGGTCAGTCATTGTGGATTTCATTAGCTCTGTTCTTCAGGCATCCCTGGATAAACCTTACTTATTGCTCCCCTTTTTTATCCTGGAGGAGTTTGGCGTGCCTTTCCCCTGGGTGCTCAGCGGTCTCTTTATATATGCCGGCTATCGCCTGTCCCAGGGGGAGCTAACGGTACTCTGGATGATACCAATCAATATAGGCGGCGGTCTGATAGGGGCCTCAACGGTATACTGGCTGTCCCGGCGAGGCCTGTTGAGGTTTCTCGGCCGGTTCAGGCGGTATGTCCGTCTCGACGATGAGTCCCTGCATAAAATTCATCCCCGTATCCAACAGTGGGGACCGGTGGCCGTTCTGTTAGGTCGCTTTTTACCCATGCCAATGCCCGTCATGTCCCTGGTTTCAGGAGTATTACGCCTACCCTTTCTGGGTTTTCTTTTTTTTATTGCTCTGGGAAACCTGTTATGGAACGTGATGTATATGACGGGCGGGGTATTGACAGGCCATGCTCTGAGCTATTTTTTAGAAAATTTGTCGCGTCCTGCCTATTTGATCATCATTCCATCGGTATTATTGGCTATCGGATTCGCAATATTGACGATTAAGCTCAGACGCCGCTCCAGGAACCGAAACGAGCATAAGTAGTCTGAGCCACGTTTTCGGTTACTTTATAACAGGTTGTCTATCTCCGTCCAATGTGCTACGATGTTTTCAATATGAACCATCTTCGTAACTTCTGCATCATTGCCCATATCGACCATGGAAAGTCTACTCTGGCTGACCGTCTGCTGGAGATTACCAATACAATCCAACTCCGGGATATGCAAGACCAGGTTATGGACCAGATGGATCTGGAGCGGGAGCGGGGTATCACTATCAAAGCAAAAGCCGTACGGCTTAACTACCAGGCTCCCGATGGTCAGACATATCAACTCAATCTCATCGATACCCCCGGCCACGTGGACTTTACCTATGAGGTCTCACGCAGCCTGGCTGCCTGTGAGGGCGCAATCCTGGTGGTTGATGCATCCCAGGGCATTCAGGCCCAAACACTGGCCAACGTTTATATTGCCCTTGAGCACAACCTGATACTTATACCTGTAATCAACAAAATAGACCTGCCGAATGCCGAGCCGGAACGGGTGGCTAAAGAATTAGAGACTGTGCTGGGATTCAATAAGGAGGAGATCCTCTATGTCTCTGCCAAAGAGGGCAAAGGAATCCCTGAGGTCTTGCAAGCTATTGTCGAGCGTATTCCTTATCCCAAAGGGCGGCCTGATGAACCTTTAAAAGCTTTAATATTTGACTCCAAATACGATTCGTACAAAGGGGTTATTGTTTACGTGCGGGTGGTGGATGGTGCTGTGGGTGCGGGGGAAAAATTATTGCTGGTGTCGGGACAGAAGCGCCTGGAGGCTCTGGAGGTGGGTATTTTCCGTCCCCATCCGGTTTCAATAGGGCGGTTGGAGATGGGAGAGGTAGGCTATATAGCTACCGGCCTTAAAAGCGTCCAGGACTGCCAGGTCGGAGATACCATTACTACCGAAGCCAACCCGGCCAGCGTTCCACTTCCCGGCTACCGGCCGGTCAAGCCCATGGTCTTCGCAGGGCTTTATCCAGTGGAGGCAAATGATTATCCCTTACTAAAAGATGCCCTCGAAAAATTAAAGCTAAACGATGCCTCTCTAGTATATGCGATGGAAACCAGCCAGGCCCTCGGTTTTGGATTCCGCTGCGGTTTCCTGGGTATGCTGCATATGGATATTGTGCGGGAAAGGTTGGAAAGGGAATATAATCTATCTCTGGTGGTAACGGCTCCCAGTGTAGCTTTTAAAGTGATGAAGCACGATGGCACATCCATGATTGTGGACAGCCCGGCAGCCATGCCTCCACCTGCGGATATTGAGGAAATTCAAGAGCCATGGATGAATATCACGGTTATTACGCCACGGCGATTTATTGGTTCGGTCATGGAACTGATAACCAGACGAGAGGGAGAGTTT
>JACVQG010000159.1 GCA_015661045.1 Dehalococcoidia bacterium
AGCGGGTAGTCGATATTCTGACCCCGCCTCGGCCGGCGGCGGCTGGAACCCCTGGTGGTGAAACCGGGGAAGAGGACATCGAACATACTGTCGACATCTTCCCCCTCGAATTGGACTCTTTGTGACGCACCCTGGCGGGCATCCCGGAACGGCGACTGCCGGGCGCCTGCCTGGCTCATCTGGTCGGCATGTTGCCACTGGTCACCAAACTGGTCGTACTTTTTTCGTTTCTCCTTATCCGATAGAACCTCATTAGCCTCGTTTATCTCCTTAAACTTGGCTTCGGCTGATTTGTCGCCGGGGTTAACATCAGGGTGAAGCTGACGAGCCAGCCGCCGGTAAGCCCGCTTTATATCCGCCTCGCTGGCATCGCGTTTAATGCCTAATATATTGTAGTAATCCTTACCTGCCATCTTACTCTCCCTGTGTCATATCATAAAGCATTAAAGACGATATGTCAATAGTATGTAAAGAAAGTTAATAAAATAATGTTAAGGCTCTGGGCAAGCTTAGCCCCTGTTTCCTGCCGTTCATCCAGGTCACCCTGGAGTCCCGACCTGTCGGGACGAAGGGTCTCAGGGAGGTGGGGATTTTAATTTGTCTCGCCTTAATTGGTATCATGGTAGATGATACGCGACTTGACAAATGCCCGCCGAAAGAGTATCCTCATTGTAGATACTTAATGGAGGTTTATATGAAAACTCGCGTCAAGAAATGGGGCAACAGTCTCGCTTTGAGAATCCCAAAATCATTCGCTGACGAGGTAGGACTCCAGAAAGAAACGCCAGTAGAGGTTTCTCTGGCAGATGGGAAACTGGTAATAACTCCTTTAGCCGAACCAAAGCTGAATCTTGGACAGCTTCTTGCAAAGGTCACCAAAGAGAATCTGCATCACGAGGTTGATACCGGCAGCGCCACGGGGAACGAGACATGGTAAACTCCCGTGTTTATGTTCCTGGATGCGGAGACGTGGTGTGGCTCACCTTGAATCCACAAGCGGGACATGAACAGGCAGGACGGCGGCCTGCCGTCGTACTCTCACCTGAAAGTTATAACGAGAAGACCGGACTGGCTATATTTTGTCCTGTCACCAACCAGATTAAGGGTTATCCATTTGAGGTTCTTATACCCGAAGGGCTGCCGTTAACAGGGGCAATCTTGTCCGACCAGGTTAAGAGCTTGGACTGGCGGGCCCGAAATGCAGAACTCATCTGCACCTTGCCGGACGAAATTATGTCCGAAGTGCTTCAGAAGCTGGATACTTTGACATCCCCATAGGGAGTGTAAGTTGGACGAAAGAAAGAACTTTCTACCTTACTTTCAGCGTACCGTAGTCCTAGTGACTCGCTGCAAGTTTAAAGTTCCATAGGTCTGTCGGTCGCGCCCAGTATAATATTCCCCTTCAAGCAAAGTACCATTGGAACTTATATGTAATTCCGCCGTGCCGCGATGAGTATGCATTGTATCTATAGCAACTGGCCGCGGTTCGCAAAGGTACTCATATATCAGGCTTATTCTCCCTGGTTGGTCTATAACAAAGGCCGCCGCTCTACTGCGCGAGACAGAGGTAGCTGTCTCCAGTGATATTAGGATACCTGTCCAATTCTGAGATATTATCAGGTCCGCATCCAGCGGTGAGGAATGATCGGTATATGACGAAAACAACTGGCCTTTCCAGCTTCCATTCAAATCGGGAATGGTGATACCTAATACTTTACGTACCATTTTGTTTCTCCATAGTGTTTTATCAAAAGTAGTTCGAATCAATGCGAAAAAGCCTAATACTGAAGGCGTATCAATCCACCAGGGCACGGTAACAGGCAAATAACCTAATACCAGATGTAGTAACCAAGCAGCGACAACACTTAATGACCCAATTACAATTAAAATACGGGTTCGCTCTCCGTGGTCCGATGAATATGCGTGTATAGTCATGAGTTATTCCAAAGTTTCACCAGTTGGTCGAGAAACCTTTTAGATTTATCGATTGACCACTGGCTATCGCTCGTACCAAATAGTGATTGCTTTAAGCTAGGAAAAGTAAAACTATTGTAGTCTGCATTTAAGAGCCAGTTGAGTATATTGTAGTAGGTTTGCTGAAAATCACCTACAAAATTGTTGTTTGGGGCCCCATAAATCAGGCATTCGAGTAAATATGATGGGGCTGTCTTTTCATCAATTACGCCCTGGTCAACAAGGTGGCTTCGGGCATTCTTGAACATTCTGACAGTTGGTTTGAAACGCCCGTTGGTTTCACCATTCTTTTTCACACATAGATCAGCATGAATTTTGGGATAACTTGTTATTTGTCTGTTGTTACCGTGAGTCCAGAATGTTATCCCGTCCGCAACAACTGCAAGATTTGAATACCATTTGTATGTGGAACATATTATTATATCTGCCGGTAGCCGTCTAGTAGCAGGTGCTAGGTTTAAGCACTTATTTCCCTGTGTTATCTGCTCAGTCCCATAATAATCTTGAAGTATGTTAAGAGCGTCACGCATAAACTCAGACCACCCGTAAGTTGCTGACGTCAAGCCTAAAGAACGCTTTTCATCGTTTGTCAGGTTTGAGGAAAAAGCTGATGTCAATTCAACAACCACATCAACGTCGCTTTCACCTCGGATATTCGTATCATTCTTGTAGGAACCTTGAAGGTAGATGTCATATGATACTCCTTGTGGCCAGTTACTCGTATTTAGCGCATAACGTATCGACTCATGCGTTTGCTTGGACAGGGTGACTGCCCCTTGGTTTGACCAACTTTGCAACTGTGATTCGCTTATCGCCATTTTCCCCACCTGAATAATTACACAATCGAGTTTGAGTCCAGGTAAAGGTCTGGTCTTTTTATCAGAATAGCACTGAGGCGTTATTATGTTCAAGTCTGGGAGTGGAGTGGGGGGCGGATATTAACCTTTTCGCTACTGTCGCTCAATAATTGATACCTCGGTTTTCTTCAATAATCTTTGCGACAAAACTCCCTTGCCTTTTGTCATTGCGAGGAGCGTAGCGACGAAGCAATCCATATAAATCTTCGAGACGGCTTCTCCCTTTGTAAAGAGCTTGTCCCTGGCTTGAACAGGGAGAGATTGAGAGGGATTTTCCCGCGACAAAACTCCCTTGCCTCATCCTCTTCTCCCGTCCTATAATAACCTCACCTTTTTCGTCTATCAGGATAAAGACGACGTCGGTTCTGGCCACTCTGGTCAATTTGGGAAACTGGGAAGTCCCTCAGTTTATGACCGTTAAGGAGATGGCAACGTACGGCAGAATCACCCCCGCAGCATCCAGTAAGGGATTTATATGACGCCGAAGTGCCATACTGAGCGAGCTTAAAGCGAGCGAATGTATCTCCGTAGCGGCATGTATTGGTTTTCGGGAGACCAATTGCCTCTCATTATCCCCTGGTATGAGAGTGCCTCCGCATACACATTGATAGTTGTTTCCTTTGTTTTAACAACAAAATTAGAATTTGAAATTTGTTTGTAATTCGGTACTTGGGATTTGTAACTTAGGTGGGGACGAGATGTGGAGTGGTTTGGTAGCGGGGGTTGGATTTGAACCAACGACCTTCGGGTTATGAGCCCGACGAGCTACCACTGCTCCACCCCGCGTTACAATTTGAGTATAGCCCCTGGCGGGATAGAGTGTCAAGAATACGCCTGGAGATTGCTGACCAGCCCCTTGCTTCAAAGAGTCTTCGACTTCCGTTTTTTACATAATCTAATGGGGAAGATTGACAAATAGTCTCGGCGCAAGGTAGAATAGTTTATAGTAAAGTTTGCGGGTAACGCTAGGGCAGTAAGGTCCGCCTTCACCGCTATCGAGTAAAACCCCCGGCTATCCGCTAATTGACAGGTGCAGGTTGAGTTTGAAAATACTTCTGGTCTACCCGCAGTACCCCGACACCTTCTGGAGTTTCAGGCACGCCCTGAAATTCATTTCCAAAAAAGCCGCTTTCCCTCCTCTGGGTCTGTTAACTGTTGCCGCCATGCTGCCCCGGGAGTGGGAGAAAAAGCTGGTGGATATGAATGTAACCCCCCTCACTGATGAGCACATTAAGTGGGCGGATTATGTGTTTATCAGCGCTATGGTGGTGCAGAAAGATTCGTCGAAGGAAGTAATTACCCGATGCAACGCCCTCGGCACCAAGCTTGTTGCCGGCGGTCCTCTCTTCACTACCAGATACGAGGATTTTAACTGGGTAGACCATTTCGTGCTGGGTGAAGCTGAGGTTACCCTCCCATTATTTTTAGCCGATTTAGCCAAGGGGTGTGCCCAGCACATCTACTTATCCGATGAGCGACCAAGCATAAGCCAGACTCCTGTACCGCTATGGTCGCTTATCAAGATGAAGCATTATTCATCGATGAACCTTCAGTATTCCCGGGGCTGTCCTTTCGATTGTGAGTTCTGTGATATCATCATCCTCAACGGACATACCCCCAGGACCAAAGACACAGTGCAGGTAGTGAATGAACTGGAAGCACTATATAATCATGGGTGGCGGGGTGGTGTCTTTGTCGTTGATGATAATTTCATCGGTAATAAGAAAAAACTAAAGGCAGAAACCCTGCCGGCCATTACCCAATGGATG
>JACVQG010000160.1 GCA_015661045.1 Dehalococcoidia bacterium
GCCGGGCGCAACTGGCCGCCGAACGGAACATACGCCCCGTAGCCAGTGTAACCTGGACACCTTGAGACATAGCCTGCTTGATAGCACTGACGGTCGCCGCGGGAATAGCGCCATCCCTGTTTACCAGGGTGCCATCCATATCGAAAGCAATAAGTTTATACTTCAATAGACCTATTATAAATCTTATGAGGGCTAAAAGGAAAATTGATGTGGGATGTTTTTATGGGAATCATGGTTAGTTAATGTTATTTATTTGAAGCTGTATTGCAGATTGATTCATTGCCATACCTTTATCATTCAGGCTACATGGGTTTTCTCAGGCAGCACGGAACCTTTCCAATCCGGAGAGGCTTCCTTCTGCTGCACATACATACCAACCGCCTGATAAAATGGGTGCCAGGCAAAGGCCGCCCAGAAAGCGGGCTTGGTAGGGTCGCTATTAAAGTGCTGGTGCTCATTGCCATCCGGGTTGACAGGCAGGATAAGCAGGTCGCCAGCCGTCCAGTCCCAGCGCACCCCATTGACCACAGTATAACCGATGCCCTCCAGGACATAGATAATCACTCCACCCTTATGCTTGTGTTTACCCGAGTGGCGCTTTATCTGATGGATAAAAGCATGCCAGTTGGGAATACCCAACGCTTCCGAAACGACTTCATTAATATAAAACTTAACTAAACCCTGCCGGTTCTGCTCCCATTTCCTGTCACGAGACCTGAGGATCACCGGGGCTTCCCTCATCTTCTTCACCCAGGCTTCGCGCCGCCGGTACGAGATGTCGTACATGAGTTCTTCTGGTTCAGGTTCTTTACCCCGCTCCACAACCCTTTCTACCATTAGCGGTCTCCTTTCTCAGCGCCGTTCGGTTATCGCCCCCATAGTTTATTGAGGTATCGTTCCTGGTACAGCCTGGCAGCTTCATCGTTGTCCTCATTGGTTACGATAACTGAGCGCGTGGGCGTATAGCGTAGAGCTTCGGGGGCAAAGCTGGTCACATCCTTGCGGGCGTTAGCTACGCCAGCGGCTTTGCCCCAAACCGACTGGCCTTCCTGAGATATGAGCCAGTTAATGAATATTCTGGCAGCATTGGGGTGAGGGGCCCCCTTATAGGCTGCCAGGACAGTTGAAGTAACGGGTGTCCCGTCGGTAAGATTTATAGCCCTGATAGGGGCTCCTTCGGTGAGAAACTGGCCAAAGCTGCTATTGTTGGCCTGGATAGCCATGGCGCGATCGCCTTTGGTAATTGCCCGGACTTGGTCGAGCTGGGCGCCAACAAACAGCAGGTCCTGCTTATACAGGGCTTTGAGGAACTCAGCGTCTATCACCTTCTCCCGCGTCATGGGGACAAACTGCTGATACGGTCCCGAGCTCAGGATAGGGTCTATGAGCGTCATCTTGCTCTTCCATTTGGGGTCCAGGAAGTCTTTCCACACTTTGGGATCTTCTCCCGGCTTGACCAAATTGGTGTTAACAAACGGGCTATAGCGAGTGAACGTATAGGTGATAAGATGCCCATCCTTAGGGTCCATCGCTAAGATATCGGCTATCCATAGATCTTTCTCCCGCACCGCAGGTAACTCACCAGCTATGCTAACCGTGAGGCCTTCATTCTTCATTATGGCCATATTAGGGGCGCTGCCATCGGACATATCCACCATAAGAGCCCCCATTCGTCTTTCTGTTTTCACCCTCTCGATGAAATCAGCTCCTCGGCCGGTAACAATCTCTAATTGAATGCCGTACCTTTCCTTGAAAGCCCGGCTTATGGCGATGCCAATATCTCCTGTGAAGTTAAAGGAATAATCGGTCATCTTGCCCTCTTTTTGCGCTGCTTCCACAACTTTCTGCCACGCAGCGTCTTGAGAAGTGGGAAGCGAGAGATTTGATGTGGGGGCTGTTGCAGACGTGGACGGAGAAGCGGGTATGGGAGTGGCGGTTGTTGAAGGAGCTTGTTTTGGGGATGGCTCTGTGCCACAGGCGATGACCGAGCCAAGCAGTATGAGAACTAGTGACAACGCTACAATTATCCTCATAGAGTACCTCCTCAAATCTTTATCCAGGTATTCCCCGTTTCAATTTGGTACCATTTAATCCCCATCTATCCTCGGTGATGGCGCAAATAATACATAAACTGCGCTGGATTGTCAAACTCGCTAAACTGGCCCTTTATTTTGTGGATAAAGGTTAAAATACTCACCCTCTTGTTGATGCCACCAAAGCATCTACTATTTACCATTACGAACTCTTATCAGGTGATTCTTTTAAACCCTTATACAGCTTTTCTATAGTATCCTTGAGGTTCAATTGGCCCTCATCCGGCTCCTGCCATCCGGAGCTCCGGGTTAGCTCGCCGAGGCGCTTGAGCGCTTTGCCGCTGGCTGGGGCCATCACAGGGTGCAGCCCCAGGGATTTTATGGTTGCTGAGAGTTCTTCCATTTCCTGACTTCTGCGGGTAGCTCGCCACGGCAAGTCGGGGAGCATGCGAGACATAAAGTCAGCAATCTCAGGATAGCTGAGGCGGTATCTCTCTATTATCTGGTCGAAGAGGCCCAGAGAACGGGCGGTGAGCAGAAGCTCAACGGACAAAGAACTTAAGCCCTTGGTCAATCCTGCATATACCATCTTAAATGCTGATGCCTGGCCTATTTGATTGCCTAAAACCTTTGTAGTTAAACCAAAATCCTGTAAACCCATGAATTTCTCAGCGGACTCACCGGAAGCGTAGAATGTTGCACCCTTTTCCAACCTCTGGGCTGAACCTATTATACAAACGTCCACGTATTTTCCACCGGCAGCCGTAACAACCTTATCTATTGCGATTGATGTCATAGGGGAAATGGCATTAGCATCGGCAACAAGAACCGGTTTTTTAACCGATGCTATGGCTTTTGCCAGGCTGCGGCCAACGGGCAAAGCGGCTGAGGGCACAACTACAGAGAGGATTAGGTCCGATGCTTCGACAACCGCTCGGAGGCTGGGTAAATCCGCAACGCCACCCTTTTTCGCTAAACGCAGAGTGCGCGGGCTTCGGCCACGAAGACAGGTAACAACCTCCAGGCCGTGTTTTTTTAATACCAGGGCTATGTTATGGCCCATTTCACCCGGGCTTATTATGCCGATGGTTTTTAACATATATACCCCCTTTTTACAGTTCTCCAATAGGAGAAACTATTTTGGGGTAAGTATAACCAACGGGTGTACTCGAAGCAAGTAATAGAAAAACGGCAATCCTTCCATTGCATCGTCCCTGTTTTAATCATCTTCATAAACAATCTAACTAAAACAAAACGATAACAAAACTAAAACGCCTTGACAACAACTGTTGTTTTTTGTAATAATATTTGCACATTAACTGAAGTATCTATGGAAGTAAAGAGGCGATGTCTGCTAATTTCGAGGGTAACATACGACGGTTGAGGGAAATGAGAGCCCTATCACAACGGGACCTGGCTGCTCTGGCCGGAATCAGTGTGACCACAGTTAATAGGGTTGAAACAGGTCTAAGGCATCCTATACCCAGCACTGTACGTAAACTGGCCCAGGCTCTGGGCGTAAGCCCCGATAAGTTGCTAAGCGACCAACTTCGATTGATGGAATAATAAGGAGGAGTGTTTCCGGAAACTGTTGAATTACAAATAGCCAGGATACGGAAATAAATAAATATTATGTTATTAGAAGAAATTAGAGGCAAATCCGTACCGTTTAGCCTGGATGGTGAAATTACCGAAGTTGTCTATTATACCCGGCTTGATCCTCTATCAGGTAATGTCTCGAAAATTTCTGAGGCCCGGGCCAGAAGAAATATTGGAATAGCAGTTGACCTTAATATTGAACCGGTTGGCGAATGTGACTTTTGCCGGTATTTGGAAAAAACGCCCGATGACCGAATCACACACAGTAGTGGCGCTGTTTCCGTCCACAATAAGTTCCCCTGGGAGAAATACGACTGGATAACAATCTACCCACCCTTTGGCGGCCATAAACTTTTGTTATCCGACCTTTATTTTGACGACCTGGAACGTATGCTGGATTCCTCTTTCGATCTGGCATCCATCTGTGTCCACGACCCCGAGGTTATTTCCTTTATGGATTTTACCAACTGGGGACCCTTTGCCGGAGCCTCCCAGCAACATCCCCATTCCCAGCGCAAGAGCGTCACCGGTATGCACATCCCTAAATTGCAACAGGAGATGCACTTCTGCCGGGAATTGGAAGCTAAATACGGGCGCAACCCCTTTGATTTGTTGGCTCACGAGGAACGTCGCGCTGACCTTCGTGTCATACATGATAATGATGTATTCATTGCCGCCGCCTTTGCCCCCACCTGTCCCGAAGAGCTTATCATTTTCCCCAAGGAGAACATATCTAATATACTTCAAACAAATTCTTACGATAGAAAGCGGATCGTCCGGCCAGTTCTGGGGGTTTTCCCTGCCTTGTTCTTCTACAGGGGTGTAACTGACCTTAACATTGCTATACATATGGCCCCCTTCAGGGAGATGGACGAAGCTAGAAGATATTATCGCTGGCACATGCACATCTACCCCCGGCGTTCGCGGCTGCCTGTTGATAAAGCCGGCTCCGAGA
>JACVQG010000161.1 GCA_015661045.1 Dehalococcoidia bacterium
GACGAGGTGCACGGCACTCTATGCCGTGAGGTGGGAGGAGAGTTTGAGGTACGAATACCTCCCACGCAGTATTTCTTCCGCATCCGGGGCAAGGACGAATCGGCCCCCTTCGCCGGCCTCTACCGGGCGATGATCGCCCGCGCCGCCCGGGACGAGGGCGAAGCCGGCCGCATATACAGCGCTTTCAAGAAAGCCGTCATGTGGGCCGAGCCTTCCCGCTCCATCAGCTTCTATGACTGGCTGAGGCAATACACTGATAACCCGGCCATATTCGGCGTGTTCCAGATATTCATAGAAATGGACTCGGCTCTGAACCATTCCGAACTTCCAGCCGGGGAGTTCTTCCGCTTTATCAAGGAGACCTCCTTTGTCAAACGCATGGGATTCGCTCCTTATGGGGGAGGCTATGTCACCGACATTTTGGTCAAGGCCATCAGGACGCTGGGTGGCGACGTGTGGACCCGCTCCCGCGCCCTCCAGATCAAGGTCAAGGACGGCAACGCTGCCGGGATAATCATCCGCAAAGACAATGAAGAAGTCGAGGTCACCGCCCAGGCGGTGGTGTGCAATGCCCATCCCAGGGTGGCCGTCGAGCTGGCCGGGGCAGACAAGTTCGACTCCGGCTCCCTCAAAGAAATCGCAGCCCTGAAGGGTTCCCCGCAGGTCATCTACTATATCACCAGCGACCGGCCTCTCCTGGAAGACAAGCCCATGATCTGCCTGCCCGAGGCGCGACGCATCTTCGCCATAATGCAGTACAGCCACTTCTGCCCGGAGATGTCGCCAAAGGGCAAGCACCTCATCGAGGCTGCGGCCTTCCTCGGCGATTCCAATCCTCCTTACGACTTCAAGAAGGAGATGGAACTCCAGATGCAGGACATCAGGGAGAACATCAAGGACTTCGACAAGTACGCCAAAATAATGAGAATAAACTGGTACCGCGGCCCATGGGGTCTAATGCGTGCCTGGGCCGGACATAACACCTTGCCTATTCATTCACCTGTTCAGGGCCTGTACCTCACCGGCGATAGCTCGGCGCCGTCCGGCTGGTGGGGTTCCTCCGCCGCCGTGAAGAGCGGCCGCCTGACGGCAGAGGACATAACGCGGCGATATAAGCCGACGTGAAGGAGGGCACACCCTGTAGGGGCGCAGCATGGAGACTGTCTCAAAAGTGAGATATTTGTATTTAAGGCAGCATACATTCCAGATTCAAGAAAACGATTTATGAGATACACTCCTGGCACGCCTTGTCTACAGATACCACATAGAAGCATGGCGCTCACGTCGCGCAACCCAGAAGGTGAATTGCGCTATACGTGAAAGGTTGGTTTTGGCTGCACGAGCATTTGACTAATCTTGGGGCTTGTAGTAAGATAGCTTTGTCGATGAAAACTGGCTGGCCGTCCAGTCAGTACAAGGAGTGCCGTGAGGACTTTGCCTCACCATCCAACCCTTAATGATCAGGTATCCACCCCTGTTGGCTTGGCCGACAAAGGCATTGCCGGACGCTCGGCTATTCTCCAGGCGGCGGAAACCCTTTTCGCAAGTAACGGATATCAGTCGGCATCCATAGATGATATTGCCAGCGCCGCCGGAGTGTCCCGCGGCCTGGTACACTATCACTTTCACAGCAAGGAAGAACTTTTTATGGAAGTGGTCAAGGAAGTGATGGACGAGTTCGCAGCGCGTCTCAAAGAAACCCTCGCGGATTGTCATACCAGTCGGGAAAAGCTTCATGCGCTGGTGTTGTCATTCATGGACCTGGCAGAGAGCAAGCGCAATCTGTGGCGGACAGGGGTTTCCGAGGCCGGCGGCCTGAGCATACAGATAACCCGGATGTTTGGCAGCTACCGGAAAAAAACGGTGGCCTTTATCACCCGGGTGCTAAGCGAGGGTGTAGTGACGGGGGAGCTAAGGACGGTGGATACCCAGTTCGTGGCCTATTGCCTGCTGGGGATAATTACCAGCACTGCCATGGGTAAGTTTCTTTCCAACTTGCAGTTGAGAGGCGAAGAAATCGCTGACCGAATCGCCATACTGCTTCTAGACGGAGTTGCAAATTAGATATGCGAAACCAAAGTGTATGTGTGGGTACTGAGACTACGGAACTACCCTCTGGAGTTTACCAGCTAAAACTACCGTTTCCCAAGAATCCGATGGGCGCCGGAAGTTCACTCGGCTACGTCCTGGCTTACCTGGTAGAAATCGAAGGCGGCTTTGCTCTGATTGATACCGGCTGGAATGATAAGGTCACACTGGATTCGCTGGTTAAGCAGTTGGGTGACCTCGGCATAGGATTCACCGATATCCGCTATGTGCTCGTAACCCACCACCACCTTGACCACCTCGGCCTCGCTGGCGAGATCCGGAAGCGGTCAGGCGGCAAGCTGGCAATGCACAGCCTGGAGCTACCCGGTACTATAAAAGACTTCTACACGTCCCTCTCTGTTGCCCCGTCCGATTGGTTCAGCGATTGGCTGTGGCGTCAGGGAATGGGGGAAGCCGATCTCAAGGCCCTCCCCTCAGCCCAATCCGGCATGGACAAGTTCTTGCCTCCCACGCCTGTCGACATAGTTATCAATGGCAGCGAGACTTTTCGTGATGGACTGGCTGACCTGGAGGCTGTCTGGACCCCGGGTCACAGCCCCGGCCATGTGTGCATATACGACTGGAAGCGAAAGATACTATTCGCGGGGGACCACGTGTTGCCCCGAATCACACCGCACATAGCCCTCCAGCCTCACGTCGGGGGCAACCCCCTTGGAGACTATATAGACTCTCTGACAAAAATGGAAAAGATGGATGTCTGTCTTGTCCTGCCTGCCCACGAACAAGCATTCACCGACCTTAGTGGGCGCATAGCGGAGTTGCTCGAACATCACCATGTAAGGTTGAACGAGGTCATAAGCACCCTGGAGAGCGGCCATAAGCTTGCCTATGAAGTCTGTGCCGACGTCACGTGGGGCTCAGGTGCTTGGGCAAAAATAAGCCCCTGGGACAGGCAGATGTCCCTGTTCGAGACCTTGGCCCACCTGGAACATCTGCAATCTCAGGGCAAGGTGGAGTCCTTTGAAGAAAAGGGGCGTACCTACTACCGGCTGAAATGAGTGGGACACCCGAAGCGGTCTGGCCGGAAACGGCGGTGTCTCCCATCGTTCGACGTGGAGCGGCCCTGTCGAGCGGTTACAGAACATTTAAAATGATGTGTTTCACGAGTAAAGTTTACAATGGGTGCATTCGCACACCTGGATAGAGCTACACGGGCGGTGATCCTTGCGTTGTCCATTTGAGTAGGGGCGAAGGGCGCAGCCCGGGGATATGTAGAGGCAGCCAGTATGTTAAAGCAGCTATGGCAGACCCGCCCACTGGAAAGTTGGGCTAAATGTAAAGAGCTCCGCCTTAATGCCTATAGAGAAATAGCCAATGCCCACGCCGAAGGCAAGCTGGTGGCCACTGGCTCGGTAGGGGCTAGCGTTATTCTACCCTCCGGGCTGGGGCCTTATGTTCACCTCGGTGCTGAGCCTTACGGGGCCAGCATCGCTACCGACCCCGCACTCTCTCAATTATGTTCCGAGGCCTATGAAGCCCGTAACTTTGCCCGGGACACTTGCTCCTATTTCCGTAACTATCTGGGATCTATGTTGGTTGATAAATTCTCCTTTGGCGGGCCTTTCCCCAGGCCCGATATTATTATAACCTCCCATATTTGCGATACTCATGCCAAATGGTTCCAAATTGTTGCCGAATATTACGGAATCCCCTGGTTCGCAATAGAGGTGCCGCCCCCCTTTAATCCCTCCCGAATTGAAGATAGGATAGAGTACACAGCGGGGCTTGTTTATGATTGCATCGAGTGGATGGAGAAGACCTTTCATAAAAAGTATGATGATGAACTTTTTATAGAGGCAATCCACAACGAATGCGAAACCGAATCCCTGTTTGCTGAAGTTTGTTATTTGAACCAGGCTATCCCCGCTCCTTTAGACCAGAAACAGCTCTTCACCTTTTACGCCCCTTCGGCGGCATTCCGGTATAAAAAAGAATCTTCAGATTTCTACCGGTTCCTTCGCGATGAGGTAGAGGATAGGGTTAAGAATAAAATAGCCTCCGTGGCCACCGAGCGCTGCCGGCTTATTCACGATAGCCAGCCTCCCTGGTATTTCATGGGACTTTATCGTATATTGGAGCAATATGGTGCGGTATGTGTCGGCTCCCAGTATTGCTTCGCTTTTGCCCACTTTGATATAGATAAAGATGGTATTTGGAAGCCAGCCAAAACCCCCCGGCAGATGGGCATCGAGCTAAAGAATAGAGACGATGCTGTGCGCTACTATGCCCGCAAGACTGTAAACAAGCCAATATGGGCGGGGGTATTCGGTTTGGCTAATGATAAATCCAGCCAGGTCTTGCAAATAATCCAGCAATGGAAAGCCAACGGTCTCATTATCCACCTCAATCGTGGTTGTGAGGGGTTAGCCGGCCAACAACTGGAAACAAAACTGGCCTGCCAGCAAGCGGGAATCCCCACCATGACGTATGAAGGCAACATGGGGGATAAACGGGAGTTCGACTTGGCCTGAAAAAGCAACCTTAGTGCTTGGTTGCGGCAGTTCATTTATAATAAGTTTGGCTGCTTTGGGGGGTGGGATTCCATGCCCAGGCTTATGGTCATTGGCTAAATAAGTTAGTTATTGAACTTGTCTAATGATGATGGCGTATCCCATACCCCAGGTTTAAACCTGGGGTATCAGATTTACCAAGACCGCGGGTATCTTTGTAAAGATAAGTTGTTAATTGCCGTCGGCCTGGGGTATAGTAAAAATTACACTCAGCAAGCAAAATACGAATACTTGTTTTATCAACACTTACAATAATTTATTCAACTAGATATAAGTCAGGATAATTATAGCAAGGACGGTTAAATGACGAGCACAAAAATAAAAACAGCTATCCTTCTGGAAGACCCCTATTATCGGGCTAAAGAATTGAAAAAGGAGGGCAAAAAGATTTTCGGAATTAGTCCCATGCACTTCCCCGAAGAGCTAATTCATGCTGGTGGCGGCGTGCCCATTGTCCTCCAGGAGAGCAGCGAGCCTGTTACCTATGGCATGGCCCACCTTTACCCTTTCTTTTGTGGATTTACCCGGAGCGTGGTGGATATGGGGGTTCGGAACAAACTGGATTGT
>JACVQG010000162.1 GCA_015661045.1 Dehalococcoidia bacterium
GACAGTGACCGTTCACTTATTAACACATGACATGTTTCATCGAGCCTCGAGGCGACAACCTTTATGAGTTGGTTTAATACCTCATATCCAAGCCGGTGATTGTTTTGTATCAAACTTCTTAACTTAATGCCATCGGTAGCCGTTACCCTGGTGTGCTCCAGACATACGGCTGATAGCGTATACTTATATGGAGCTACGAGTACCGACCAGCCGAATACTTCATTCTGGGTAACAATATCAACGGTCACTTTCTTGCTCAATTGAGGATGCGACAGCGACAACTGCATCTGCAAGGCAACCTTACCCTTCTCCACGATGTAAAGTTCCTCGGCTAAACCCTTCTCAGTAAAGATTGTAGCTCCTGCTTCGTATTCCCTGGAACGAGAGATGCTCGTAATGCTATCGAGGTCGGTATCATTTAACTGTTCAAAGAGATGAGATTCTCTGAGCATCTGCTTTCCGATCAAATTGCGCCTCCTTGAGCTGGATAGCCTCTGCTACCAACGATTTATAACCAATGCGCCGGCGTTTGGGCCAGTATGTAGCTAACGCCCGTCCGGTCAGGCTAAACAGTAAACCAGCAACACCTCCGATTGTCAGAACCGCTCCCGCACCAGCCAGAACGATGGAGACTATTAAGGCCAATCCCCCCAGCGAAGCAATTCCACTGAATAATGTCGCCTTATCACAAATCTCTATGACTTTACTTCGATAAGAAGCCCGCTCTCTGGCCTCGATGTTTGCAAAGACCATGCTGGAGGAAGGGGTTGTTTCGTTGTAAAGCTCACGTAACCGGATAGGAACATTGGCTGCCAGTGTTTGTATATAAAGGTAGGCTTCGGCATCTTTATCGAATTCAAGTTCCCGGTGTAGTAAGACATTCATATTGGGGAGTAATACGACCAGTGACCTGGGTAGTTCCCGCGATATCGCTGTCGCCGTATCAAAACCGCTTATTCGTGAAAGTCTTACAGAATCAAGCCCCATCGTGTTTGGGAGGCGGGAGTCTACAAGTACCACCTCCGGCCGCAGGTGCCTTGCCAGAGCTACGGCTTTAAGAGCATTTCTGGCCTGGCCAACCACAACAACCCCTTGTTCGCGTTCTACTACCTCGGTTAACAGGTTTTGCTCAACGGGATTTTCTGAGGCAATGATTGCTCTGAGTTTGGTACTCGACATAGCTACACCTCCAGAATAGATTATTAATAAATGTTCGTAAATTTAGTGTAACCGAGGCGCGAGTGTTTGAGAATCCACTATATGCAGGAGATTTGCCAGAAAAAAGTATGAAATTATGGATACACTAAACAAAGTAGTGAGGGTAATAAAACAGTGTAAATCCCTTATACATTGTTTAAGGGATGGGTTGCTCTGGGGGGGGGTATTTATCCAGGGTGATAATACCGCGGTGAATGGCGAATTTGACCAGGTCTGTGCGTGTATGCAGGCCCAGTTTAGCCATTATATGGGCTCGATGGGTCTGTACTGTGCTGGTGCTAAGAACCAGGGTATCGGCAATTTCCTGGTTTGTACGGCCCTCAGCGATAAGTTTAAGTATTTCCTGTTCCCGCTCGGTTAGCCCTTTATAGCTTTCTTTGTCGCTCCCCATGCGAGCCCGTTTTAAATAATCACCTAATAGTTTCTTAGCCATAGACGGATATAAAAACACATCTCCATGCCATACCGTTCTCAGGGCTGAGATCAGTTCAGCCGATGACCCGCCTTTGATGAAATAGCCCGAAGCCCCGGCGTCGAGCACCTGGAAAAAATAGGTGTCATTCTCATGCATAGTTAAAACGAGGACTCTGGCATCCGGGTCATTTCGTTTTATCTGGCGCATAGCTTCAAGCCCATTCAGGCGGGGCATGGTCAGGTCCATTATCACGATATCTGGTTTTAGCTGAATGGTTTTATCCACGGCTTCCTGGCCGTCTACTGCTTCCCCAGCAATCTCGAAGTCCGGCTGGGCCTCCAGGATAGCCCGGAGGCCTTCACGTACAATAGCATGATCATCGGCGATCAGCACCCTTATTTTACTACTCATCTAAAATCCCTTTGCTATCTAATGAGGCATCTATTGGAATTTCTACGGCTATGAGAGTTCCCTGCCCCATCGTCGAAGTTATATTTAAAGCGCCTCCCAACAGATTGGCACGCTCATGCATACCAATGAGACCCAGTGATTGGGATCTCCTGCCTGGAGCAAAAAAGGCTGACGTATCAAAACCTCGGCCATCGTCGCTGATGGTGGCGACTATTTTACTGTCTGCCATGTTCATTCGTATTATAACGTTTTGGGCGTGAGAATGTTTAATTATATTGTGAACAGCCTCTTGTACTATCCGAAATAGCGCTGTCTCTATGGGGGGAGGCAGGGCGTGGTTAAATCCCTGGGCATCAAAATCCAGATGAATATCCTCGGCATCCAGATTAGTTTGGGCATTGGAGTGTATGGCAGTTACTAAACCAAGTTCTTCGAGGTCGGTAGATCGGAGGCCGCGCATTAACTTACGCATATCTTCAAGGACATGGGTGGCGATAAGCCTGGTACTGACTAATTTCTGGGCGACAGGCGAAGCCTGTGAGACAATCATATTCTCAGCGGACTCAATGCTCATAATCAGTCCGGTGAGGGTTTGGGCGCATCCATCATGCAATTCCCTGGATATTCGCTTACGTTCTTCTTCCTGGGCATCTATAATAGTACTCAGAAGCTGACCCCGAAGCTCTTCTTTCCGTCTGGTTTCCTGATACAGTATGGAGTTTTCAACGGCCAGGCCGACATGCTGTCCGATGGAATGCATTAATTCTAAGTCTCGTTCTGTGTAGTACTCCTCAAGGGGACGGGATACGCATATTACGCCGAGTACCTTATCTTTTGATTTCAATGGTACGCTGACAAAGCACGAGATACCTTCCCTCCTGGAAACATCCTCGCCCAATAAAGGACACTGAGATACATCATTCACGAAAAGGGCATTTCCATCCTGAACTACCTGGTGACAGGCGCAGTTGGCCGCTGGTGAGGCAGACTGCAAACAATGGAACAGATTAGAAGAACCTGTATAGCTTACTAGTTTAAGTTCCTTTTTCCTGACGTCGTTCAGGAATGCCCATCCAGATTTGGAGTTAGTAACCTCTAGCACTTTTTGGATGGCTTTTGTTAATATCTCTTCGAGGTCAAGGGATTGGCTAACGGTAGAGGCAACGGAATTAAGAGCTAACAATTCCCGGTTACGGGACAGGAGTTCATGCTGAGTCCTATCCAGTTCGCGGGTCATAATGGCGAAGGCAGAGCTTAGCTGACCTATTTCGTCACGGCGTTTGATGGGCACAACGGCTTTAAAGTCGCCATTTGCCACCCGTGCAGCAGCGGAAGTGAGCTGTTTTATGGGCCTTACAACTCCCTGCATAAATATCCAGACTATCAGAAACATGCTAATCACTATGATCCCGCCGAATAAAAACAGCCTTTTCTTTAGCTGTTCAGTTATGGCGAAAGCCTCTTCTTCTGATTGCCGGACGGCGACTCCCCATGGGGCGAAGGAAAGGGGGGCGAATGCAAGCACGTCACGGCGTCTCTCTATCTGGTTTTCCGTTTCGTGGCATCTATGACAGGTCCTGACCGCCGCTTTACCTTCAGCCATCAACTGAGCAAACTTGCCCGGATGATCGCTCATCTCAAAGGCTGCAGGACGGCGCCCCGGCTCTGTTCTGGCTAAGACCACACCATTCCTATCCACTATCTCCACGTACCCTGTGTTACCCAGGATTATGGGTTTGATAAAACCAGCAATGCTTGAACTATTTATATCGATAGCGACACTTAAAGCTCCAATATACCTGTCATCCGAGTCCTGTACCGGGGCCATAGCTTCTACAACAGGTGTAGTTGTTAGCGGTGCATATACTAAACTGGATACAGCGGGCTTTCCGCTGGCAACCAGGTTTTCCACCTCAGCGTATCCGGGGAGTACCTGCCCAACAGCTTCATACTGGTACAATTGCCGAACAATTTTACCGTTGCTGTCAAGGAGGAAGACGCCTTTGCTGTTCATATTTAGCTCGGCAAGCATATTAACCAGTATTTTCGCTATTTCACGAAATTCCGTGTCGGTAAGTAATCCATCCTGTGAATTAGCCACGTCTTTAAGGTGGATGAGACTATGGTACATCGTTTCGTCTACGTGGCTGGCAACGATACGGGATATGGTTAACCTCTCGTCGAGGGCGCGCTGGGTGCTTTCATTCAAGGATTGAACACCCAACACGCTGAACAGAGCTAAACCCAGTGTCAGGCTGAGGAATACAAGGAGGCTGATTCTTTTTTGAAGTGTAAGATTGGCCAGAAAATTCATGTCAACCCAGCTTCCCGCTTACTTTTCCCCTGGTACAAGAAGGTTTGATAGAGTGTTTGTTTTGGTAGGTGGAGGCGTTAAAAGACTCGTTGGTTTATAAAATACTAATGGTCTCATAATAGTCTATAAAAGCTGCCCGAAAACGCCCCCAGCCCTGAGATTCTTCGCTTCGCTCCAGAATGACAATTTCGGACAGCCTCAAACGCTTAAGTATATTTATATCACAAATAGCTTCGGGTGTCAAAAAATACAGCGTTTTTTGTTTTGAAAAACCCGACTTCTGTTATATAATGGGCATATCTACTTCAGTGTAACGTGGTAAATAAACGTATAATAGATACACAATTTTATGGCAAGAGCAATTAACGTAGAAA
>JACVQG010000163.1 GCA_015661045.1 Dehalococcoidia bacterium
CTCCCAGACCTTGCTTTTTCGCCATCTGGTGTACCAGACCTAATATGGCCTCGGCATTGCCCCACTCCAGGGTATAGGGCGCTGCCATCTCTCTATCCACGATGCCCCGCTGCCAAAGCTCCATGAGCCAGCCAATGTAACCGGTGGTAGAGCCGACATCCAGTCCGTAGCGGTTGATAAGGTCGCCGCCGGCCAGCACCACCTCCCAGTCGGCGTTGCCCACCACCGCCCCGAACCCCGACATGTAATAGTATTCGGGGCCTTCGCCCCACACACCCTTGTACGGCCCCGAATCTATCTTGAAGCGGCCGGTGCAGTGGATGGGACAGGCAAAACAGGAGACGTTTTTCTCCCTGTACTTCTCATCGAAGACCTCATCCTCCAGCTTGCCTTCGGCTTCCGCGAAGTAGTTCAACTGGTTGTTGTATGCCGCTATCTGGCCGCCCTCGTTTTGCAGGGCAAAGATGGTCAGCGTACCATATCTGGACAGCACGGGGAATATCTTCGACTTCGTAATCTGTCGGTAGTGTCGTTTTGCGGTCTCCAGCAAGGTCGTTGGGTCTGTGGTGTCCAGGCTCTTGGTTCCCTTAACGGCGATAGCTTTCAGGTTTTTGGAACCCATGAGGGCGCCCATACCCGTCCTGCCGGCGGCCCGCTTCAGCCCCTGCATCACGCAGGCGAAGCGTACCAAATTCTCGCCGGCCTGTCCGATGCAGGCGATGTGGACCTCGGGGTCTTGCAGGTCCTCCATAATGAGCTTTTGCGTTTCAAAGGTGTCCTGGCCCCATTCCCTGGAGGCATCCCGAAAATCTATACGGCCATCGTGTATCCACAGGTATGTGGGCTGTGCTGCCTTGCCGGTGATGACAAGGTGCTGGAAGCCTGCCAGTTTCATCTCCGGGCCGAAGAAGCCCCCGGCGTTGGCTGTGCCGTACAGCCCCGTCTCCGGCGACTTGCCGCTGACCTGGAACCGTGAGGCAGAGATGTCCATGTATCCGTTCAGTATTCCAGCGCCGAATATCAACGGGCTGCGCGGGTCGAGAGCGGGTACTCCTTGTGGGGCGTGGTTATAGAGCAGATAGGCGTTCATCCCCAGCCCGCCGAGGAACTTGCGCAGCAGGTCGTCGGGGATGTCCCGGGTAGTAACCTCCCGATTAGAAAGGTCTATGTAGGCTATTCGCTCCACCTTCGGCCTCCTTCGACAGAACTTTGCCCCGTATTTTAGCCACAGTCGGCGTCACCCAGGTGATACGCCATCCCTGTCCGCAGTGCGGGCATTGTATCTCCGGCTGACCCCAGGGGACGGTTACCCTCCCCTTGAGGCAGCGCATGCATCTCAATTCATAGCCCTCTTTGTCCACAGTTATACTCCTCAATATATTTCCGTAATACCAACAAGCTGAGTGAATTGCAACATTGTATCATAACATGGGGCGGAAGGAAAACTATCCGATGAACCATAAGATTCTTTTATCGGGATAGGTGCAGGTTTTTGACATGTCCCATTGTAGTGTGCAATAATAGTGTGACTAAATAGGTGTATAAACGATAAGATTTGATTTTTTATCTGTGTTTTTGAGTGCCGATTCCTTACTCATACGTCATCCCGTATGTAATCGGGAATTTGACTTTTGACTTTTGAGTTTACCCCAAAATAATATATGGTACCGGATTGTCCGGGTTAGGAGATAATATGCGCACACACGTCATGCTGGATGATAACGTCGTAGGGGAAGTAGATATTCTTGTTGGCAGGAGAAAGAGGAGTCGGTTCGTAGAGGAAGCCATCAGAGAGAAGCTAGCCAGAGAGAAGCTACTCAACGCCTTAAAAGACACTGCGGGGGTCTTGTCACGGGAAGACCATCCGGAGTGGGACACACCGGAAAAGGTTGCCGCATGGGTTAGGGATACCCGCCGCCACGATATGGAGCGCCTCAGGAGGTTGCCCCATGGCTAGATACCTGCTCGACACTACCGTACTCATTGACTACCTTCAAGGTGAACGTAAGACAGTGGAACTTGTTGCGGGGCTTGCTAACCAGGGACACGAGCTTGGCATTTGCTGCGTGAACGTTGCCGAGGTCTATTCCGGCTTAGGTAAAGAAGACCGGGGCAAGGCATATAAGTTGATTAACAGCCTGGGATTTTATGAAATTTCCAGAGAAATAGCCATAGAGGCGGGTTCATATCGGTTCCATTTTGCCAGAAAGGGAATAACCTTGACTGTAAGCGATACCCTCATAGCAGCTACAGCCATTGCCTATGGTGCCACATTGGTCACGGCCAACGTTAGGGACTACCCGATGGAAGGACTGGCTGTCCTTCAGCAACCATAGTGAGTGAATTGCATTGTATCATAACATGGGGCGGAAGGAAAACTGTCCAAAGAAAATGTAACTGTATCCTGACCGAAAAGGCCGGATGCGGTTCGTAGCAGCGCTGTAATCCGTGGGTTCTTTGTAGATAGAAAAGGCAACTAAGTAGTCTTCTCTCCCTCGAGGGGAGAGAGTTAGAGTGAGGGTGGATCCACTGTGCGAAAGGTTCATGTGCCATAGCAGGAAAATATTTCTATGGAGGAACTGATTGTGTCCCCTCACCTTAGTCCTCTCCCTCAAGGGGCGAGGAGATTTGAGTGCATAGCTACTTTTCATCAGTCGCAGCCAACCTTGGAGATGAGCGCTTCCAATATGAATTCACTGATTATAGCGGCGTAACAATACTTGACCATAGGGGTGCCAGGCGGTTAATATAAAGTTGATATATTTCCACTCTGATAGGGATGTTACATGAAATCATTCTGGGATTTAATGCGGGACAGCATGGTGGCGACCGGCGCTTCTATTGTTATTTTTAGCGTTGGGCTGGTCATGCTCATACTTGTAACTGCCGTTCCCACCGGCAACCCTTATATCGGCCTGTTTACCTTTATCTACCTTCCGGTTCTGGTCGTCATAGGTGGACTGGTGTTCTTTTTTGGAGTTATATTTAACCGCCCTGATAAACGCCGGATCAGCCGCCGGTTAGGCTTGAAAAAATGGCTTACAGCCTACTTTTCACCCGATTTCACCAAACCGGCTCAACGGCGGAGGCTCACCTTTTTCCTGGTTGCCGGGGGATTAGAAATAGTTGTCTTCTCGATTGGCGGGTTGAGGCTGGCACAATTTATGGATACCCCTCAATTTTGTGCAAGCTGCCACACTGTGATGGACCCTGAGTACACAGTTTATCAAGCCTCGCCCCATGCACGGGTTCCGTGTGTTAGCTGCCATATTGGGCCCGGTGCACCGTGGCTGGTGCGTTCCAAAATAACAGGCATACGCCAGGTCTGGCATACCATGACGAAAACCTTTGATAGGCCAGTACCTACCCCTATCGAGCACCTCCGGCCAGCCCGGGAGACATGCGAGCAATGCCATTGGCCGCAAAAATTCTCCGGTAATATCTCTCGCACGTTCCGGCGTTATAATGCCGATGAAAAAAACTCGGAACAATCTACCACGCTATTACTGAAAGTTGGCAGCGGTGAACCGACAGTGGCCCAGGGTATCCACTGGCATATCGCCGCCGGGGTATGGTATGTGCCTGTTGATGAAAGACGTCAAAATATAGGCTGGGTAGGTGTGGATACAGGAAACAACCAGTTCAAAGAATATATTGATCCTAAAGCAGTGCCCGATATAACAGCGGAAAAAATAAGAAGCGATAAACGGCTCATGGACTGTATAGACTGCCACAACCGGGCTACCCACATATTCCGCTCTCCGGGAGAGCTTATGGACATCGCCTTTTCAAGGGGGAATATGGCTGTCAATCTTCCGTTCCTTAAAGAACAGGGTCTTAAAGCTTTAGTGCCGGTTAATACCAGCGAGCAATCTGCCATAGACAAGGTGGAATCTATATCGGAATTCTATAAAACCAAATACCCTCAAATATACGCCGATCAAAGACAAGCCATTGAAAAATCGCTGTTACACCTGAAAGATATCGTACGTCTTACTACATTTCCATACATGCGGGTTAACTGGGAGACACATCCGGACAACCTGGGGCATACTAAGACGCCCGGTTGCATGCGTTGCCACGGAAAACTGGTTAGCAAAGCCGAAGGTAAGCCGCTTGATGCCTCGTGTACCCTGTGTCACGATTTTGCTGCCAGGTGACGTCTAAAAATGAATTGTGCTTGACACCAAATTACAAATATGCAATAATTGCCCATATGCCCCCTGGGGGCATATTAAGTGAAAACATTTACAATATCCTAACACACAAATTTACAAAGCACCGCAAGAAAAGGTATAATTTACATATACATTGTGAATTACGTTAATGGAGGAGAAAATTGCTGAAAAAAAAGAAGTTCTGGATTGTCGGGGTTGTTTTGGCCGTAGCCCTGGGGGCTTTGGTTTTCAATAGTGTGTCCGGCTCTTCTGTTTATTATTACACAGTAAAGGAAATAATAAATCCTACTGCCTCTCTGGGTAGCCAGGATGTCAGGGTCAACGGTATCGTAGCCCCTTCT
>JACVQG010000164.1 GCA_015661045.1 Dehalococcoidia bacterium
TTTACACCCCTGGCCTCAGCCTCTTCACCCCGGATCTTTTTCATGCCGCGGCCGCGATCCCCGCGTTCAGGAGGCTCGATTTTGATGACCTCGGCCCCCATATCGGCCAACATCATTGTGGCAACGGGACCCTGCTGGGCCATCGTCCAGTCAAGTATCCTTATACCCTCTAAAGCCATTGGCATATTGACCTCCTATACTTCCCCACCCTGATTAACCACCACCCGGATAAATTCCAAATACCAAGCACCAAATTCCAAACAGGACAAACTGAAACCAATCCCGATTGTAGTCATTGATTTATTATCTTTACAAAATAATGTCATGTTTCTTCTGTCATCATGGAACGTAGTGAAGGATCTCAGGGTGGGGCTGTCACTTCATGTATGTTTAGCTCTCCCCCAAAGACCCTCCCAACATGTTGGGAGGCGATAAAAAGCGTCTATTTTCGGGGGAATGACAAAATGACTATTTCCCAGTCAATATTTAAGGCCATCCAATTTCATGAGCCGCGAAGCATTTTAGTTAAAGTTCTCTCCCTTTGAATCTTAGCTATCTCCAACTCATCTTCCAGGGTCATCATAATGGGGTTTGCCGGCGTCAATTGTCCCTGGGGTGGTATAAAGCTGGGTACATCTTTTCTGAAACCGACAGTTCCCGAATATTTACTGAATATAGTTACCCCTTCTTTAGACATTAGCCAGTTAATAAAAACCTTCGCTGCGTTGGGATGAGGCGATCCCTGGAGTAAGGCCACCGCACCAGACCTGTATATCGGGATTCCTTCGGCCATGTCAATGGCTTTGAGTGGCGCACCTTCCAGCAGGAAGGGCCCCAGGGAGTTAGCCGCCGGCACATTGGAAAACGCCAACGGCACCTCACCCTGGGACAGCGCACTCGAAGCCAGGCCGACATTAGCGTAAAACTGCAAATCCTGCTTGGCCAGTTCGGTGAAGTAGGGCTGGTCCAGCTTTCCCCGGCTGGTGAGACCATAGTATACGTAGATGGCATTGGGTCCGGTGTCCGGGTTCGTTATACCAATTTTCCCTTTCCACTCGGGCTTCAAAAGGTCCCGCCACGTCTTTGGCTCCGTGCCCGGCGGGATCCGTTTGGTATTAACCCACGGGCTCATGGTAAGGAGTTGTTGAGATAGCATATGGCCGTCCTTGTCCATTTTCGGGTCATAGCGGTATATACTTTCATCTCGAGTTTCAGGGATATCTCCCATTTTTTCGGTTAACCCGTCTTGTTTGGCTACCAGTACGAAAGAGCCAGCGCCGGTAAGGATACTGGGCACTTGCGAGCCAGCCCGGCGCTCGGCCTTGATCCTCTCAATTAAGTTCGCGCTTGAGCCTGAGCTTACCATCTCCACCCGTATGCCCATCCTCTCGAAGAAGATCTTGCTCATTTCGTTCCCCATATCGCCGAAAAGGTGGACTGTATACACAGTCAGCTTTCCCTCTTTCTTAGCTGCCTCTACAACTTTAGCCCATGCATCCTGAGAGGCGGAAGATTGAGAAGTAGTAGGCGAGAGATTAGATGTGGGAGCCGCCACCGGAGCTGGCTGCTTCGGTGCAGGAGTCGCGACGGGTTGGGATGGTGCACAAGCAAAAATCATGAAAAGCGATATTATCAGTAACCCAGTAAAACACAACTTCCTTGCCATTATTTGTTTCTCCTCTCACTTGATACGAGTATTTTCTACTAATTGAAACCGGGATTGGCGAAGTATAGCACTACGCCATCAAATATGTCAATGTCCCTTGACAGGCCCTGTAGCCAGGACTAAACTCCAATCGCCGGGGCGGCATAGCCCGGTATTGAGGAGGCTAGAAATGAAATCGTTGGTCACAGGGGCTACCGGTTTTATCGGTTCCAGTATCGTAAGAGAGCTTCTGAAAGATGGCGCTGAAGTTAAGGTGCTGGTAAGGGAGAATAGCGATACCAGAAATATTGACGGCCTGGATATAGAAAGAGCCTATGGTGATATACGCGACAAAGAGTCCGTGAAAGCAGCCCTGAAAGGGTGCGATACTTTCTTCCAGGCAGCAGCATTATATGCGAACTGGGCGTCAGACAAGAAGCTTTTTTACGATATTAACGTAGAAGGTACCAGAGCCGCTCTAACCGCTGCCCTTGAAGAAGGGGTGAACAAGGTGGTCTATACCAGCAGCATTGCTGCTGTTGGTTATCGTACAGATGGCAAACCTGCTGATGAAGGGATTGAATTCAATTTTTTGCGGGAGGACAGTCCGTACATTTGGACGAAGCACCTGGGAGAACTGGAAGCCAAAAAGCTGTACGAAAAAGGGCTGCCACTGGTAATAGTAAATCCTGCAGGAGTAATCGGGGTGAGAGATATTAAACCCACTCCTACAGGGGAGCTTATTGTGAAATTTCTTAAAGGCAAGATGCCTGGATACATCGCAGCCGGTATGAATTTTGTTGATGTTGAAGATGTAGCCCGAGGCCATATCCTGGCATCCCAAAAAGGAAGGGCCGGTGAGAGGTATATTCTGGGGTGTGAAAACGTCACTATTAAAGACTTCTTTGAACTGGTCGCTCAAGCAGGCGGAATGGAACCGCTGACACGCAAGGTGTCATATCCGGTGGCTATATGTACAGCCTACTTATGCCAAGTCATTTCCTTTCTCACTAACAAACCACCCCGTGTATCCATGTCAACAGCGAGAAACATCGGAAAATACGCTTATTACGATTGCTCCAAAGCCATCAAGGAGCTGGGTATGCCACAGACTCCTGTCAAAACAACCGTGGAGAAAGCGGTAAACTGGTTCCGAGAGAATGGCTATATCGGGAGCAATCCGAAGAAGTAGTCCTATCCACGCTGCCGTCATCTTTTCATCCACGCTTTTGAATTCCCCAAACAACGGCGTATAATAGGGAAAATCATGTCCAGGTTGCAGGAGGCTGAAATGGCTGTTTCTCCATACGCAGGGAAAATCCTCCGGGTAGACCTATCTACAGGGAAAACTGTTGAGCTTCCAACGGCACCTTACGGGGAAAGCTTTCTGGGCGGGCGAGGCATCGCCGCCAAAATATACTGGGACGAAGTGCCCCCTTATGTTAAGGCCCTCGACCCTGAAAATCGCCTGATTTTTGCCACTGGACCCCTGGGCTGTTACCCTGCCATTGGAGGCACCCGCTGGGTGGTTTGCGGCAAATCGCCTGCCTTATCTCCGGAGCACTTCACCTACTCCAATTTCGGCGGCCACTGGGGCGCTGAGCTTAAATTTGCTGGCTACGATGCTCTTGTAGTCCACGGCAAAGCCGATAAACCGGTGTATCTCTTCCTCCACGGTAGCCAGATAGAAATAAGGGATGCCTCGGCGTTATGGGGTAAAGGAGCAATGGATGCCAGAGAGATGCTCAAGGCTGAGTTGGGACAGGGTGTCAAGGTCGTCGCTACAGGGCCGGCAGGAGAGAACGGGGTAGCTCTGGCTACTATCCTGGCCGATAATGATGCCAGCGGATCGGGGGGGCTGGGTGCGGTTATGGGCGCCAAGAAACTCAAGGCTGTAGTGGTAAAAGGCGTGAAGAAAGCGTTTCCTGTAGCTAATCCACAAAGGTTCCATGAATTACTGGATACCTTCCGAGTATTAAGAGGTGGCACCCCCATATCGGAGGAAGCGATGGCTTCCGGGCCTCAAACCAGAAAAGATGTATGCTACGGCTGCATCGGCAATTGCGCCCGCCGTGTCTATCAAGCCAAAACCGGCGAAAAAAGCAAATTCATGTGCCAGGCCAGCCGTTTCTATCAAGCCAGGACCGAGAAATACTACGGAGAAAAAAACGAGGTGCCCTTTCTGACTACCTACCTCTGTAACCAGTATGGCATTGATACCAATGCCCTGGAAGTCATGGTCCTCTGGCTATGGCGGTGCTTCCAGGCAGGCATCCTCACCGACGAATCCACCGGCATACCCATATCAAAGGCGGGTAGCCTTGAGTTTATAGAGACACTGGTAAAGAAATTGGCCCTCCGTGAGGGCTTTGGAGAGGTGCTGGCCCACGGGACCTTGAAGGCAGCCGAGAGCCTGGGACCGAAAGCGCAGGCAGAACTCACCGATTACCTGACTTTGACCGGCGAGCGCGGCGGCTACGACCCTCGCCTGTACATAACAACCGGACTATTCCTGGCTATGGAGCCGCGCCGTCCCATTCAACAGCTCCACGAGGTAGCCCTCCTGATAGGCAGGTGGGTCAATTGGGTCAACAAAAAACCCGACGCCTATGTTTCCAGCGACACAATCCGGGCTATCGCCAAAAAATTCTGGGGGAGCGAGCTGGCCGCCGACTATTCAACCTATGATGGCAAAGCCCTGGGCGCGCTGAAAGTCCAGGACCGTCAGTACGTTAAGGAATGCCTCGTTCTTTGCGACTGCCTGTGGCCTATCACCGATGTGGAATCCGGCGCTGAGGACCATATCGGCGACCCCGGCTTTGAGAGTAAGCTATATTCGGCTATCACCGGTCAGGAGGGGCTTAACAGGTTTGGAGAGCGGGTTTTCAACTTGCAGCGGGCTATCCTGGTGCGGGAAGGGCGCCGGGGCCGGGAGGATGATACCGTGATGCCTAGCTGGTTTACTACACCATTGCACTATCACCCCACCCAACCTCAGTGTTTGGTTCCGGGCAAGGATGGCGAGGTCCTCTGCCGTAAAGGCGAAGTGCTGGACAAGCAGAAGTTCGAGAAAATGAAGGACGAATATTATGCCCTGAGGGGCTGGGATGTAGCTACGGGATTACAGACCCAGGCCAAACTGGCTGAGTTGGGGATGGGTGATATTGCGGAAGATTTAAGTAAACGGGGACTGGTAAAATAGTTTTATTTGCAGGGTGGATGGAACGAAGTGCAACCTGCCACCCTTATTAGCCAAATGTGGGTGGCTGGAACCACTGTACAGCCGGAGGTAAAGTGTGACTATCCCTTTGTTTTCGCTGGAAGGCAAAGTAGCTATTATAACTGGCGCCAGCCGTGGTATCGGCCGGGCAATAGCGCTGGGTTACGCCAGCGCCGGCGCTCAACTGGTTATAGCCAGCCGCAGTATTCCCGACCTGGATAAGGCAGCCCATGAGGTTAGCAAGCTGGGCCACGGACCGCTCATTGTGCCTACCGATATCACCAAAAAAGAGGAGGTGGAAAACCTGATCCGGAAAACCGTGGAGCAGTTCGGAAGAATTGACATCATGGTAAACGACCCGGGTATGACTATAAATAAACCAGTCCTGGATACAAACGAGGCTGAGTGGGACACTATTATGAATACCAATCTCAGAAGTTTTTATCTATTATGCCGCGCCTGCGCCCCGGTTATGCGGGAGAAGAAAAGCGGCAGCATCATCAATATGGCCTCGCCTGCCGGTTACAGGCTCGTCCCCCGTATGCCAGTCTATTCCATATCGAAAGCGGGCGTGATAATGCTGACCAAGGCCCTCGCTTACGAGTTAGGCCCGCACCAGGTCAGAGTTAATGCCATAGCTCCGGGCCTGGCCGACACGGACTTCAGCCGTATGCCGGAGAATAACGAAGCATATCAAGCCAAACGGGCGCAACAGATACCTATGCGGCGCATTGCCCAACCCGGGGATATGGTGGGAGCGGCTCTTTATCTGGGGTCAGATGCATCCCAATATGTTAACGGGACCGTCCTGGTTGTTGATGGCGGCGATACGATGTAAACTGCGACCTGTCATTGCGAGCCCTTCGGCTAGCTCAGGGTAAACTCCGCGAAGCAATCCGCCTCACCTCCTTTTGGGTACGGATTGCTTCGTCCCGACTTGTCAGGACTCGCAAAGACAAAAGGCATCTTTTTTCGGGAGAATCGTTCATGCATGGTTGCGCTGGGCACCATGAAAGATGCAAATAATACTCCTATCTGTCATTCTGAGGAGCGAAGCGACGAAGAATCTCTCGCCGCAGCGACATTTCCCGTATCAGCGAGGAATTGTAGATTCTTCACTACGTTCAGAATGACAAGTGAAGGTCTATTTTCGGGAGAATTAGCATGGTATTATCAGATGTTAAGGTATTAGATTTAACCCATTATATCGCCGGCCCATTTTGTACAAAGTACCTGGCCGATTATGGCGCCGATGTAATCAAGATAGAAAAAACCGGTGCTGGTGATAACGCACGGCATCTCGGCCCGTTCCCGGGAGACAATCCTCATCCGGAAAAAAGCGGCCTTTTCTTATTTCTCAACACCAATAAGAGGAGTATTACTCTCAACCTGAAGTCCCCTTCAGGGACCGACATCGTTAAAAGATTGGCTCAGAATGCAGATATACTGGTGGAGAACTTCCGGCCCGGAGTAATGGCAGGGCTGGGCCTGGACTATGAAACACTATCGAAAATTAACCCGCATCTTGTTTATACCTCTATCTCCAACTTCGGGCAAAATGGGCCTTATCGGGATTATAAAGCAACCGAACTGGTAAGCCAGGCCCTCGGGGGTGTATCCCTTACCTGCGGTGTAGCCGACCGGGAGCCGGTCCGGTTAGCCGGCCCTCAGTCTCAATTTCACGCGGGGTTAGTGGCAGCAGTAGCTACGATGTTCGCCTTCCGCATGGCGCGAAAAACCGGAGCCGGGCAACTGGTGGATGTATCCATCATGGAAGCTGAGATAAATATCCACGAACTGGATATGATGTCTTATCCTTACTCTGGAGAGCATCACATGAAACGCAACGGTTCCTTTGTGGGAAACTATCCCTGGTCTATCTACCCCTGCCTGGATGGACTGGTGGCGGTATGCTTGAATAACCGCCAGTGGAGGCGGATAGGGGATTGGCTGGGTATGCCGGAGCTGTCACAAAATCCGGACTACGCAACACCTGCCCAACGCCTTGCCCATATGGATGAGTTAGAGGCTATTCTGGTCCCCTGGCTGGCGCAACGTACCACATCTGAGGTCACCACCAGCGCCCAGGAAGCCCGCATTCCGGTATTGCCGGTCAATAGTATCAAAGAAACGCTGGAGGACCGACATTTCCAGGCTAGAGACTATTTTGTTAACATAGACCACCCGGTGGCAGGTAAATTGAAGTATCCCGGTCTCCCGTTTAAAATAGCCCCGGCAGCCAAACACGCGCTCCGTCCGGCGCCGACACTGGGACAGCATAACCAGGAAATATACTGCGGAGAACTTGGTTATTCAAAAGAAGAGTTGGTATATTTTAACCAGACAGGGGTTATATAGAAATGAATGGCTTGCCTTTAGAAGGTATAAGAGTCATAGACCTGACAATTTCCTGGGCCGGGCCAAAGGTTACCCAGTGCCTCGCTGATATGGGCGCAGAGGTTATAAAAGTGGAGTCAATTCAATATGTGGATGCGCAGCGGGGACGCAAACGGGTCCCTCCCGGCATGTGCCACTATCCCGACAAGGAACCGGGTCAACGGCCCTGGAACCGGTACGATGCTGCTAATCAGATAAACCGTAATAAGCTAAGCATCACGCTGGACCTGACCAGACCACAGGGAACACAAATATTCAAAAAATTAGTAGCCATAGCTGATGTAGTAGTTGATTCCTTCAGCCCCAGGGTTATGGCCAAGTTCGGCCTGGACTATGACGCTTTAAAAGTTATCAAGTATGATATTATAGTCATGTCCATGCCGGCATTTGGAATGAGCGGGCCTTACCGGGACTATATATCATGGGGCAATATGCTGGAATGCCTGGTCGGTCTTGCCTCGGCCCGGGGCTACCCGGATAGCGAACCTTTTATGTACCATGCCTACTCTGACCCCATCTGCGGGCT
>JACVQG010000165.1 GCA_015661045.1 Dehalococcoidia bacterium
ACTGGGATTCGCTGGAGAAACCTAAAATCCGCCTGGGCCTTATGCCTCCGCTGCCGAGGCTCAAAGGTCAGACACTTGGCCTGGTGGGTTTCGGCCGCATAGCCCGTTCCGTGGCGCCTAAAGCAAAAGCTTTTGGCATGAGGGTTATCGCCCATGACCCCTTTGTTCCCCAGGCGGTGGCGCAGGGACTTGGAGTAGAGTTGGTTGACATAGATAAGTTACTTACAGAATCGGATTTTATCTCCCTGCACGCAGCCCTTACTCCGCAAAACTATCATCTGGTAAATAAAGAGCGGCTACAAAAAATGAAAAAGAATGTCTATATCATAAATACGGCGCGGGGTGGACTGATTGACGAAGTAGCTCTGGTGGAGGCAATTGAGAACGGGGTTATCGCCGGGGCTGCCCTGGATGTGACCGAGCCAGAGCCTCCCAAAGCCGATAGCCCGTTATTCAAGACGAATAAGATAATCCTATCAGCCCATACTGCCCAATATTCAGATGAGGCCATTAATGACCTGCGGCGGGGTGTTGAAGAGAATGTCTTTTCCGCATTGCGGGGGGAATGGCCCCGGGGTCTGGTCAATCCGCAGGCTAAAGATAAATACACAAAGAGGTGGGGTTTAGGTGCCGGAGCGTACTGAGTGTATTTTCCTAACCCTTTAAACCTTCAATAGTCTTCTTCTGGACATCTAAAAGCCTTTTTATACCGCCTTCAGCCAGATTGAGCAATGAATCTATATTCTGCCGGTTGAAGGGTTTTGATTCAGCGGTGCCCTGTATCTCCACAAACTCACCGCGACTGGTCATCACAATATTGAAATCCGCTTCGGCCCTATAGTCCTCTTCGTAGCACAGGTCAAGAACTTCTTCCCCGTCCACAATACCGACGCTGGTAGCTGCCACAGCGCCATGCAATGGCAAAGAGTGGATGGCGCCCATTTTCATCAGTGTCAATAAAGCCTGGTATACAGCGACGTAAGCCCCTGTGATTGCCGCGGTGCGTGTACCGCCATCGGCTTGAATGACGTCGCAGTCCACGGTCAAAGTCCTCTCTCCCAGTAGGGACATATCGACCACAGCCCGGAGGGAACGTCCAATAAGGCGCTGGATTTCCTGGCTGCGTCCCGACACACGTCCGGGTTCACTGCGCTGGCTGCGGGTGAGTGTAGCGCGTGGCAGCATAGAATATTCGGCGGTAAGCCATCCCTGTCCCTTGTCTTTGAGGAAAGGTGGCACTCTATCCTCTACGCTCACTGCGCAGATTACTTTGGTCATACCCACTTCGATAAGCGCTGACCCTTCAGCGAAAGCTAAATATTTGGGAATAATGCGCACGGGGCGCAGGTCGTCATTGGCGCGGCCATCAATACGGGGCATAGATTGAAGTCTCTCTTTCTAGCAACTGAGGAAACGAATTACAGAATACGGAAAGTATATCATTGCTGGAAGTTGGAGGCAAGAGGCGAACCAATTCAATGGTAGCATATAGTGGTGGCACAGGCCTCTGTGCCTGTGAGAACTGTCATGGAAATCCATGCACATTCTATCTTGCAGCCTCGGTTCGCACAGGCGAGGAACGCCTGTGCCACCAATTTAGAATACCACCAGTTTTAATATACCAATTATTTGTTCAAATGTTGAGGGACGCTTTATCATGTATTTTTTATAAAAAATTAGAATTTAAAGTGTATAAAAATCCTTCCAAAATTTTTATCGTCTTTTTCGATACGGTGATAGAGTTTTTTTATCTCTTTCTGGTCCAGGAATTTCAGAACATGTTTTTTTAATTGACCGGATCCCTTACCGGGGATAATTTCAACCAGGGCAATCTTTTTCTGTATGGCTTCCGCTACGACCCGGTTAAGCTCCGTATTAATTATAAGGCCCTTGTTAAAAATGTCATGCAAATCTAAAACTATCTTTGCCATATAACCTCACAGGGTGTACAAAATTATAAGTAAGATATCCGGGTAAAAGCTCATGCCTGAATTCTTTCAAAGAAATAGCTTCCGATAACAAGTAGAACAGCGGTTATACTGCCGATAACTACCAGGTCGGTAGCCAGTCCGAATTTGCCGGTGTTTATCAATGAATGCCTCAATCCATCTATTCCGTACGTTAGCGGGTCAAGATTTGTGATAATCTCCATCGCTTTTGGTAGCCCTTCCAGAGGGAAGATAGCCCCGGAAAGGAAAAATATTGGCATCACCAGGAAATTCATAATTAGTTGAAATCCCTGCATATCTTCAAGTTTCGATGCGACAGCAATCCCTAAAGATGTAAACAGGATTGCAACAAGAAATATAAATAAAACGGCAACAGGCAACATAAGCAGATTATAGGGTCTGAAACCGACAAACAGGGTTAATACAAACACTAATAATCCCTGAAACGCTGCAACCGTTGCCCCGCCGAGTGTCTTTCCAATCATTATTTCGAGCCTTGAAACAGGGGCTACCATCGTCTCTTTTAAAAAACCGAACTGCCTGTCCCAGATAAGGTCTATTCCGGAAAAAACGGCTGTAAATAGAACGCTCATCATAATAATTCCGGGGGCCAGGAATTGTATGTAATCCCCTCCGCCTGCACGTTGAAAAATCGAGCCGAAACCGAATCCAAACGCCACTAAAAAAAGCAGGGGTTGACCGAGGGCGCCCACAATCCTGGACCGGGAACGGAAATACTTTTTAATCTGTCTCAGCCAGAGGATATAAACTGTGCTCATCAGCGCTTTCTCCTCCACATTCTACCCATGGCTCTCAGTTGATCAACCCCGCTGGCTTCCTCTTCCCTGATAACATTTCCGGTTATCGCCAAAAAAGCCTCTTCCAAAGAATTAGTTTTTGTTTGATTTTTCAGATCCCCGGGAGTACCTATGGAAATAATCTTACCGTGGTCGATAATTGCAATCCGGTCGGCCACCCTTTCGGCCTCATCCATATAATGGGTAGTAAAGAAAACAGTCATATTTTCTTTCTTATTAATATCTTTTATATAGTTCCATATATGATTTCTGGTCTGAGGGTCCAGACCGAGAGTCGGCTCATCTAAAAATAATATTCTGGGATGGTGTAGTAAACCTCTGGCGACTTCCAGTCGCCGCTTCATACCGCCGGAGAAGGTCTTAACCATATCTTTTTTACGGTCCCAGAGTTCTACAAATCGCAGTAATTCCTCTATTCGTTTGTCTCTGATATCTTTCGGGACCTTGTACAAAATTGCGTGATACTGCATGTTTTCCAGGGCTGTCATGTCATCATCCAGACTGGGGTCTTGAAAAACAATACCGAAGGATTTTCTAACTCCATCTTTATCCTGAACAGGATTGCTTCCGTTTAACGTTATATTTCCGCTTGTTGGTTGCAACAACGTGGTGAGCATGCTGATAGTGGTAGTCTTTCCAGCGCCATTCGGGCCCAGGAAAGCGAATATCTCACCCCTTTTTACTTCAAAAGAGATATTATCAACGGCTGTAAAAGCCTTAAACTTTTTCACCAGGGCTGAAACAACAATAATATCAGAGCTATCCTGATTAATCCCCATCTGTTGGACTCCTTTACGGTAAAGAGAAATGGATGTTCTTTGATTAACCATGGAATCCCACGTGCCCGGTACAACTGGGCACCGCGAAAGATGAAAATAGACTACACCTCGTCATTGCGAGTGAAGCGAAGCAATCTCATCACCTTGAGGCTGATTACTCCTCCAAAAGCGGAAAATGCTTCGTCGCTTCACCCCTCGAAAAGACGAATGGGAGGCTATTTTCGGGAAAATAGATATATTTTTAATGTAGGGGCGGGTTTCGAACCCGCCCGCCCAAGCAGTCAGGTTAAAAACCTGACCCTACGACAGTCGGGAATTTGTCTATTTTCGGTAGAAATCAAAAAGCACTGGACTATATAGTGTTATCTTATCACACAGTCCAGCGCTTCTGCCGGTTACCCGTTAGTTCTTACCAGTGTTCCTGTTTCCTAAACGGATGTTTTTTCAGTTTCCCAGTTTAGGGTAGTCGGTGAACCCTTTCTCATCACCTGTATAAAAAGTCGAACGGTCCGGTGTGTTGAACGGCCCATTTTTCTTAAAGCGTTCAGGCAGGTCGGGGTTAGCCAGGAATAAAACCCCATACGAGATTAGGTCTGCTTTGCCGCTCTCAATAGCTTCGTTTCCTGTTTGGGACTCGTATCCACCGTTCAAAATAAGCGTCCCCTTATATATTCCACGAATGGTTGACGCTAATCGTGCCTCCGGCGCTGGCGCTATAGAGCCTTTAACCGGCTCTTCCATGTGCAGGTATACAATTTTGAGATTGTTTAACTCTTTGGCAATATATGAAAAAGTCTCACGCGGGTTAGAATCGGCCATGGATAAAAATGGGAAATGAGGCTATATTCTGTAGCCGACTTTATCGGCGCCCAATACCCCAATTACTGCTTTGGTGACTTCTAGCGGAAAGCGAGCGCGATTCTGTATACTTCACCCGTAATGGTCAG
>JACVQG010000166.1 GCA_015661045.1 Dehalococcoidia bacterium
GAACCCTCACCAACCGGCATCAGGATCACTTGTTTTGAGAATGTCACGCTGCCTTTCGGCATCCTTGGCAAATGTGCAGAGTTATTTAGAAGACCAATTTCTGAAGCCCATTTAGAGAGGATGCTGGTCAGGTTAAAGAGTCTAGGGGAGGCATGAGAATCTCTTGCAATCAAAGGTGGAGCCGGTAGTATGTGCGGAATATGCGGCAGGTCGTGTAATCCACCATCAAAAAGCTAGAATGGACAAGCCGGAACTAATCCCAATAAATCAAGGGGGGCTTTTTTGTCATTCCAGCGCAGGCTGGAATCCAGGCCCCCGTAGCCCCTCTTGGATTCTGGCTTTCGCCAGAATGACAATTTGTGAGTGTTTTTACCAGGCACGCCAAAGGTTGTATCTATATGGTGAAAAAAGTTTACTCACACCCAAATTCAACGTGTAGTGGATGTTTTGGTAAGGGGGGAGGCCCTTTCGGGTTTGAGCGGCGGCTGATAGAATTAGAATCAAGATGAGTTACCACTTTGGGTGAATAGCCGGCATCTTCAAGGAGATATTATTATGGCCAAGGAAACCCGCAAGAGATTCCTCCGGTCCACAGTGGCGGAGGATATTCAGGAAGCCATGAATGCTGTGGCCAATGCCAGGGCTGCAATGGGTGACGGCCTTAAAGCCCTGGCCCATTTGGAAAAGGCGCTGAAGAAGCTCCAGGATACGAATAAACTTGCTTCGCAGGAGATTCCCGGTTACCGTCCCATGCCGACGCAAATCCGGAAACGGCTGGAAACACTTCAGGTTAAGATGCAAGAGACTGTCGAAATGGTCCGGAAGTGGGCGGTTACCAAAGATGAGCGGGCGCTCCAGAAGGGTGGCAAACCGATCAGTCAAGAGTCGCCGGCGGCTGGCCAGGAGCGGCGTCCCAGGAAAAGCGCCCCGGGAGACGGCATTAAGAAACACTCATTCATAGGGGGGCAAAAGGCGCTTCTTTGAATTCGACTTGCACAAGAAAGTGTAACCGTGCGCTATCCTACTCTTCATGATCTTCGACATCATCTCCTTGCCATGCTATGACAGCCTGCATAAAGAAAACCACTGATACTGGATACATTTTCCACTCTTTACACGCCATTGTGGGCAGCTTATAATCACATTGAAAGTAGTTGAGAATACAGCAATGTCTGGTATCTAGATTATCGCTTCCATAATACCATTGCAAGGGTTCTAGTGTCTCGACTAGACATTGCACTACAGTAGGTCAACTTATTATATAAGTCCGTTACAGTTCGTTCATTTGCGTGCAGGCGCTATGGAGGAAACCCCCTAACCCCCTTTACGTAAAGGGGGCAGTTTCGATTCACAATATGAATCGAAGCGGGGGTTTTCGACTGCGCCAATGTCGTGGAATCACTAACTAAGCTGTCAAAAATGGGGGGTTGTCCCGATGCAGTCGGGACTTCACCCACCCAACTTTGTGGAGGTGTTATTATGGCCAGACGTCTTTATCGCAGTCAACGGGAGCGCATTATTGGCGGGGTGGCGGGTGGGATAGGCGAATATTTCGATATTGATCCGGTATGGGTCAGGTTAGCCTTTATCCTTCTGATATTTGCCGGCGGTTTCGGCTTCATAGCCTATATTGCCCTGTGGATTATCGTTCCGCGTCAGACCAGCCAGGCCACCGCACGGGAGGCCATACGGGAGAATATACAGGACATCAAGCAGGACCTGAAACAGGCGGAGGCCGGCCTCAAGGAGGCCCTTTCCCGTAAAGATGAAGCGCCGAAAACAACGGTTCAAGAACAACAACCTGCTCCCGGTGAAAAGAGTCCCCCGGCTTACTGGGTTGGCCTGATTTTGATAGCTTTAGGAGCAGTATTTCTCATAAGTAACCTTGTTGCCTTCCGGTGGTTTAAATTCTGGCCTGTGCTCGTGATTCTGGCGGGGGTGGTGTTGCTGCTGGCAAGGAGAAGAAAGTGAGTTTGGTGGAGGGGGACTGTTCTCACGGAAATAGGCGCTCTCATATCATCGTGGAGTCCCGCTGTATCGGGACGAAGGATCTCAGGGATGGGTAGAAAGGTATAAAAATATTCCGACCTAACCCCAACCCCTTCCCGCACCGGGAAGGGGTTGGGGTTAGGTCGGAAAACTATTTTCACCCTTCACAGGTTTCATGTGCAAGAGGCTTTGAAATCTTCTTAAAAAATGGAAAGGAGCAATACAATGAGATTTTCGGACAAGGTAGCTATAGTAACCGGTAGCGGTAGGGGTATTGGCCGGGCCATTGCTATGAGGCTGGCTAAGGAGGGAGCGAAGGTGGTGGTGGTGGATAAGGACCAGGCTACAGCCAAAAGTACGGCGGAAGACATCAAGGCCGGAGGTGGTCAGGTTCATGTCGTTGTAATAGATGCCACTAAAAGAGAAGATACCCACCGCATGGCCAGGGAAACACTCGAGAAATTCGGTAGTATAGATATCCTGGTAAACAATGTCGGCTGGTTCGGTAAAGGCCAGGTTTTCATACAGACCGATGAAGAGTACTGGGACCGCATCCTCGATGTCAATTTAAAGAGCGCTCTGCTTTGCTCGCACGCGGTGCTGGAGCAGATGATAAAGCAGAGCTACGGGAAGATAATTAACATTAGCTCCGGCGCAGGGAAAGCAGGCAACAGCCGGCAGGTGGCGTACTCGACAGCCAAAGCTGGCGTCATTGGTTTGACCAAATCATTAGCATGGGAGGTGGCGCGAAATAAAATCAATGTTAATTGTATTTGTCCGGGATTTGTGGATACGCAACTAACGGCTGATTTTACCAACAATGACCCCAAAGCCAAACAGGCCATCGAGAAGCTAGTTCCGTTGGGCAGGCTGGCCCAGCCGGAGGATATGGCGGCTGTAGTCTGTTTCCTGGCATCGGATGAAGCGGAGTATGTAACAGGGCAAATCATCAGCGTGGATGGGGGATTGATACAGGCGTAATATCACCTTCACCTTAGTCCTCTCCACGTTCCGCTCTGTGGAGTCCCGATACAATAGGGACAAGGGGAGAGGAAATTGTTATTTTCGAGGCAATGGATATGAAATCCCCCTACGCCCCCTTTATTAAAGGGGGTGCCGAAGGCGGGGGATTTTGATTTAAAGACTGTTTTCGATTAAATATTTATGTTCCAACTCTGCTATCACGCCATATGGGGGGGAAGAGTTGCCCCGTGCCAATCGGGGGACATCTCCTGCTGGTTGCGCAGATTGCCAGTAGCATCCCTGAATACTGTATAGATAAAGGCGAGCCATTCGGCGGGTTTGTCACTATCCAGGTTGAAGTGCTGGTGCTCGCAGCCGCCCGCCTTCACCGGCAGCAGGATCAAATCGTCTTTCTCCCAATCATATCTGACGCCGTCAACTACAGTGTAGCCGCGGCCGGATAGCACGAATAAACCCAGGCCACCCTGGTGGGTGTGTTTGCCTGAATGTTTTTTAATGCGATGGGCGAAGATGGACCAGTAGGGAACTCCCAGGGTATCCCAATTCCGGGTGTGGCACAGGTATTGAATGTAGCCCTGACGGTTTTGTTCCCAGGGCATATCCTTGCCTTTTACTACCACCTTGCCTTCGGACATCTGGCGGCGCCTACGGTCCTGGTAAGCCCAGTTGGATTCCTGGATTAGCTCCTGAGGCTCGGCCTCGCGGCGGGCTTCAAGCTGACGTTCCATATTTAGCTCCTCTCATTACTTCCTGCCGAAGATCTGTTCCATGACGCCGGACTTCAGGTATTCGTTACCTGCTTCGGCTGCCTCCCAGGTGCGGTTGATTATTTTCTTTGGCTTCAGGTTGGCTGCCGGTATCATATAGCTGGGTACGCCTTTGCGGATGGAGTCTGTGCTGGCCGCCCGGGCGTAAGTCTCCTGGCCTTCCGCAGACATTACCCAGTCAACGAAAAGCCTGGCCGCATTGGGGTGTGGCGCACCTTTTATCACCATGGTGGACTCTCCCTGGGCGACCACGCCCTCTTCCATATCAAGAAGTTTCAGAGGCGCACCCTCTGCAATCAAAGGAGCGACTGCTGAATGGCTGCCGGGAAGCGCCGCCTGGTATTCCCCCCGGCCTACCATCCGGTACTGCTCCTGCTGGCTGCCGCCAAACATTGTAAGATTGGGGGCCAGGCGGCGCCAGTAGTCATCATCCAGGACTTTGAAAAATTTCATTGTGGAAATTGCGTTGAACAGGGCGCCGCCACCGCCGCGGGGATCCAGACCGAGGAGGTTCCCTTTCCATTTGGGATCGAGGAAGTCCTTGTAGGATTTTGGCTCCTCCCCGGGTTTCACGAGCCGGGTATTTATTGCTGGCGTGACCATTGCGGCGGATGAGAACAGGACATCGCCAGTCGGGGAATATACCGGGTCAATCAAGAATACTGACTTATCCCGTGCACTGGGGAGGTCTTGCCACACTTTTTCACCCAGCCCTGCCAGAGAAAGCTCAGTAGCGCTGGA
>JACVQG010000167.1 GCA_015661045.1 Dehalococcoidia bacterium
AGAGGTCCGCTATGGCTTTGCCTTCTTCTATATAGCCGCTGCCGGTTTCATGTTTATACTGGACAAGCGGCGGCGACAGGATGTGTGGGGGATGTTGCGCTGCACCGCCGCCGGATTCCGCCCAACTAACCGGCAAAAATAATCTGTCCTCTCCTTGACAAAGCAATGGTTATAGTTGTATTGTGCTAAAAATACAACTATAACCTTTTTGTCTGGCCGTGCCGTATTGAGAAACACGTTAATAAAATATTCAAATGAGCAGGTTAAAAGTGAATTTAGATACATCGTCAAGCAAAAAAAGAAGCAGATTACGCCCATTGATTATGGGGTGGTTTTTCTTTTCAGGTATAGCCGCCCTTGTGTACCAGGTACTCAGCATCATCCTGTCTGTTTTCATGGCCGGGCTGGCCCTGGGAAGCCTGTTATTCGGTAAATTGGTAGACCGGTGGAGAAATCCGCTGCGGTTATATGCCTTCCTGGAAACTGGGATAGGCATTTATGCACTGTTGACACCATGGATTTTCCAGGGCCTTTTCTCTATGCAACTCTATTGGGGACGTTTTTCGGCTACCGGAGTATCCGGTTTCAGTCCCATGAATCTTTTCTTCAGTTCCCTCGTGTTGCTTTTACCCACCATTTTGATGGGAGGCACCCTCCCCGTAATGACCAAATTCATTGTTAGCCGGGAAGATGAACTAGGCAGGCAGGTAGGTTTGCTCTATTTCATAAACACCCTGGGGGCGGCAACCGGTTCTATCCTGGCCGGTTTTATAATGATAGCTGTCTTCGGGCTTTTCACCACGACCTATGTTGCGGCTGGAATCAACCTCCTCATAGGATTGCTCGCCTTTGTATTCCAGAAGTCGTTGGGGTTGCTTCTCCCTGCCAGGGTCGAAGCGCAACCAGTTAAAACCGAGGCTTCGGAGCCTATCGGGATTAGAGAACCGCAATACCGGTGGTTAAGTCTTTTAATCCTTCCGGCGTATGGCCTTGCAGGTTTTGCGGCGCTGGCGCTAGAGGTTCTGCTTACCAGGGCGCTGGTGCTGGTAATGGGTAGCTCGGCATATGCCTTTAGCCTGATGTTAACCGCCTTTTTAATCGGTATTGCCGTTGGCAGCTCTATAATATCCAGATATATAGATAATAATAGAAACCTATGGCTATGGTTTGGATTTGTGGAGGTTGGCATCGGGATATCAGTCGTAGCCCTGACTGTATTCCTGGGGCAGGCCCCTTTTATCATGTTACCTGTGTTTCTCGCTTACAGCCGTACGTTCTGGTTGCTGCAATTAGTCCAATTCTTGATACTTTTCAGTGCAATGCTAGTCCCTACTTTGTTAATGGGCGCTGCCTTTCCTCTGGTCAGCAAGCTACACGCCCGGGAAATGCAACGACTGGGACATGCCGTCGGGCAGGTCTACGCGGTTAACACCGTGGGCGCTATCGTCGGGCCGCTGGTTGCCGGATTCATCTTTATCCCCTTCATCGGTATCCAGACAAGCCTTCAAATAATTGCTTTTATCTATTTAATAATTGGGTTCCTGTTTTTGGTGTTAAGGCCGCGGGCGAAATCAGCCTCTCGCTCGCTTGCTTTAAGCTCTTTAGCCGTTATTATGATTTTGGTTTTGATATTTAACCCCAGATGGGATAAGAGTCTGATGACCAGCGGTGTCTATTATCATCCCCGTTATTTTTCCGGAGCTTCGCCAACAGAGGCACTTAAAAACTTTTCTCAAGGCGTTCAACTGCTATACTACCGGGAAGGACAACTGGGCACAGTGTCAGTCGTGGAGGCCGGAGGCGGGTCACGGGTGCTTTCCATTAATGGGAAACCTGAAGCCTCGACCCATTCCGACCTGAGCACCCAATTGTTAATGGGGCATATACCAGTACTCCTCCATGAAAAACCCCGAACAGCCCTTATGGTGGGTCTTGGCAGCGGAATTACACTGGGAGCTATCCTCCAGCATTCCGAACTGGAGAAGATTGATACGGTTGAAATAGAAGCAACGGTAGCGGAAGCGGCTGGTTTCTTTTCAGAGGCTAACAATAATGCGCTGCAAGACCCCAGATTAAGATTAATCTTCGGAGATGCGCGCAACCGCGTCCTGACCTCTCCGGAAAAGTACGATGTGATAGTCGCCGAACCTTCCAACCCGTGGGTAAGCGGCGCAACAGCGCTGTTTAGCCGTGAAATGCTTGAACTTTACAGGAACAGACTTAACGAAGGCGGCATTGTAAGCCAGTGGATACATCTTTATAGTATAAATACTGAGGACCTGAAGTCTATGGTCAACACTTTCACATCGGTGTTTCCTTATGTAACCGTGTGGCAGGACTATACCTATCCCGATATCCAGTTTGTCGGCTCCCTTAGCCCTATCAGGATTGACTTTAAGCGGTTTCAGGAGAAACTGAAGGAAGAAACTGTAAATAACGACCTGGCCCGCATAAGTTCCAATGACCCATATAAGCTATTAAGCTATTTCCTCATGGATGAAAAACAGGCCCGCGCTTACTCTTCGGGGGCCCGAATAAATAGTGATAATCATCCCAGGTTGGAGTTCACTACTCCCAAATACCTCTATATATTTACATTTGGTTCCAATATGGAAAGCCTGGTACCGTTCCTTACTTCACCCCTTACTATCATTAATAACAGTATTTCTCCTGAAGAAACATCCAGGATAGAGACTTATGCGAGCTTCCGAAAACACATTATGCAGGGGGAAGCCTTTCAGGAAAGGTCCTATTGGCAAGGGGCAGTCACCGAATTCGAAGCGGCGCTCCAATTATTTCCTGACAACGATACCACTAAACAGCTTTTAGTTGAAGCGTACGAGTATTTAGGGACCGAATATGCCGCTGGCGGCAAAATGCAAGAGTCTGTAGATATGTATAAAAAGGCAATGGATTTATATCCAGACCGGGCTTCGGCATATAAGGCTATGGCTGTTATCGCTCAATCTGCGGGTATGCTGGACAAGGCTCAAGAACATCTGCTCCGTGCTATTCAGTTGGCTCCTAATGACCCTGAAGCATATTTAAATTTGGGCAACCTCTATCTCCAGAAGAAAGAATTTGATAACGCTATTACTCTTTTTTCTCATAGTTTAAAGATATCTCCAACATGGTCTTCAGCGTTCGCCGGCAGGGGAGCTGCCTATTCGATTAACGGCGAGTACGATAAAGCGATATCCGATTTGTCAGAGGCTATACGCATAAACCCAAAATCAGCCGCCTATTTTGTGGAGAGGGCAAAGGTATATATAAAAAAGGGTGATTACACCCGGGCAATAACGGATACCACAATAGCGATAGGAATGGATTCCACGCTTCCTAATGCATATGAGAACCGTGGTATAGCTTATCTTAATTTAGGGAACTACGTTAAAGCCAAAAAAGATTTCTCCGATGCCATCTCAATAAAGCCATCAGCCCAATTGCTGGACAATCGAGGTTTAACTCACATAAATCTTAAACAATATAGCGATGCGCTTAAAGACCTTGAAGAGTCTATCAAACTCGATGCCAGTTACGATCTGCCATATTATCGTCTGGGTTATGTGTACCAGGAAACAGGAAAAAAAACAGAAGCCATAGCCAGCTATGAGAAATTTCTAACGCTATCGGAAAATGACAAGTTAAGCGCCACGGCAAAAGCCGCGCTTGAAAGACTTAAAACGACCGTTAAATAAGAAGAGCTATCAGACGATATTTATTATAAATAAACTCGAAAATAACCTCATCCCCAGCCCCTCTCCGTCGACAGAGAGGGGCGCGTGGCTTACGGAGGGTCTGTTGTGAGGTCAATTTTCATCCTTGATGTCGCCTGTTACGATGGGGCGTGGGGGATTCTCCCAAAAATAGAATACATAGCTAGCCTGTTTACCGTAGAGTCAATCCCCCAACTCCCCTTAATGAGGGGGGCGAGAGGGGTTTCCCTCGAAAATAGACAATTCACGATTGTCGTAGGGTCAGGTTTTTAACCTGACCGCGTGAGCGGGCGGGTTCGAAACCCGCCCCTACATTAAAAATACATCTATTTTCATCCTTCTTGGCGCTCAGTGCAACTTAGCAAAGGGGATTCTTCTAAAAATAAAATCCCCCAGCTTTTACAGCCCCTTTTCCAAAGGTGGATACTTAAAAACTCGCCCTTTGATAAAGAGTCTGATATGAGCTTGCCGAATTTGGAAGGAATACAGAAGGAGTTATATAGCTATGGAAATACCAGATTTATCTTTATCCCTGGAAGGTAAGGTAGCTATTGTAACCGGAAGCGGACGGGGTATCGGCCAGGCGATAGCCCTGGCACTCGCATCTAAAGGGGCTGACATTGCCGTGGCTGATGTCAATCCCGATGTGGAAAAAACGGTCAGCGAGGTACAACAACTGGGTAGGCGTGCCATCGGTGTGATTACCGATATTACTAACAGGGAACAGGTCGGCAATCTAATAAATAGAACCGTAAAAGAACTTGGCACTATAGACATCCTGGTCAATAATGCCGGGATATTGCGCGCCGGTCACTTTCTGGAGCTAACCGAGGAGACATGGGATAAAGTTATGGACACCAACCTCAAGGGATATTTCCTGTGCAGTCAGGACGCAGGCCGCGTTATGGCTGATAAGAAAAGAGGTGCTATAGTGAGCCTGGCTTCTATTGCAGCCTTCAAATATGCCGGCATATCTTCGGTGTACTGCGT
>JACVQG010000168.1 GCA_015661045.1 Dehalococcoidia bacterium
TAAAGCAATAATGTGCGCTTCCACCGGCAATACCAGCGCTTCGGCGGCTGCTTACGGGGCACGTTGCGGCCTTCAAACAGTTGTCATTATCCCCAAAGGAAAAATCGCACTGGGTAAGTTTGCACAGGCCATAGTTTACGGGGCCAGGATTATTAACATCACAGGCAATTTCGACGATGCATTGAAGATTGTACTATCGCTTACTCAAAACCATCCCGTTACTTTGGTCAATTCCCTTAACCCCCACCGTATCGAGGGACAGAAAACTGCTGCTTTTGAAATTGTCGATGAGCTGGGTGATGCTCCCGACTATTTGTTTATCCCGGTTGGTAACGCTGGAAATATAACTGCCTACTGGAAAGGTTTTAAGGAATATAAAGTAAGGGGGCTGGCTCTGAAAACTCCTAAGATGATGGGGTTCCAGGCAGAAGGAGCGGCCCCTATAGTGCGAGGCTACCCCATAAACAAACCACAAACTATAGCCACTGCAATACGTATCGGTAATCCGGCAAGCTGGAAAAGCGCAGTGGCAGCGCGAGATGAGTCGGGGGGGATTATTGATATGGTCAGCGACGAAGAAATCCTCCATGCCTACCGTCTTATGGCTACACGGGAAGGGGTATTCGGCGAGCCGGCATCAGCAGCCTCTTTAGCTGGGGTTCTTAAGCTATCCAGGCAAGGAATGGACTTCACCGGTAAGAGGATTGTGTGCGTTATCACCGGGGCTGGTCTCAAAGATCCGGATACAGCTATCAAACAATCGGAGGCTTTTATTGAGCTCCCCCCCGACCTGGCTGCGGTGGAATCTGCCCTAGGGTGGCGTAAATCCAGGGTGTAAAAGTGGATAAAGAAAAAATAGAAAAAGCTGTTTTTAATATTATTGAAGCCATCGGCGAAAATACCCAGCGCTCTGCCCTGCTGGAAACGCCCCGCCGTGTAGCTGAGATGTATGAAGAGGTCTTCTCCGGACTCAAGGAGGACCCTAAACTGGAGCTTGAGGTGGGTTTTGAGGAGAGTCACCGGGAGATGGTTATCCTCAGGGACATCCCATTCTATTCTATGTGTGAACATCACCTTCTGCCGTTTTACGGCCGGGCCCACGTGGGATATATCCCCAACAATAACGGGCGCGTGGTAGGCGCCAGCAAGATAGCCAGAGTAGTGGATATCCTGGCCAAGCGGCCTCAAAAATCCAGGAAAGACTGACAACGCAAATTGCCGACACTATTATGGAGGCCCTACGGCCAGAAGGTGTTGCAGTGGTGGTGGAAGCCGAGCATCTGTGCATGACTATGCGCGGCATCAAGAAACCGGGTAGCAATGTCATTACATCGGCTATGAGGGGGCTATTCAGGCAGAAGGCGGTTACCCGCAGCGAATTCCTGACGCTGGTAAAAGGCAAGCTGGAATAGATACCAGCATCCGGGTTACGGCCATTATCCCGGTCAGGTCTGCCTGATCTGAAGAGATGACACGATATCTTTTAGCTCTTTGATGTTTTCATCCGGCAGGTTTACCGCATCAAGCTCAAGTTGAGCTTCGTGGAAATACTTCTCAGACAGTCCCCGTGTATAATCCCGGGCGGCTAAACCAGAAAGAATCCGGCGAACGCGTTCTTCATCCTCACTGTTAAGGCGTTCCTGTCTATATATACGCTCTAAGTCCCGTTTTTCCTCCCCGATAGCCTGTTCCAGGGCATAGACGATGGGTAAGCTTTTCTTTTTCTCATATATGTCCGATGTGGTTGATTTGCCGGTGTACTTTTCGTCGCCCCATATACCCATCTCATCGTCCTGAAGCTGAAAGGCCAAGCCCAGTTTTCGGCCAAAACAGCCAAGCCCATTCATAAGGCGTTCATTATTTATTCCCAGACTCGCCCCCAGCAGCAGAGAGGCTTCAAAAAGAGCGGCTGTTTTGTGGGAAATCATCTCTAAGTAACTATCTATGCTTACATCGAGGCGCTTTTCAAAAGCAAGGTCAACCTGCTGTCCCAGACATAATTTCAAACAGGCGTCGTCAAGGATAGAAGCTGAACGGAGTACCTTTTCTGCGGGAAGACCCCTGTCTGTTAACTTCATCAAAGCCTGATGAGCCAGTATCAACATGGCATCGCCCGCGTTAATTGCCTGCGGTTGTCCCCAAATCTTCCACACCGTAGGACGTTGCCTTCTGAGTGTCGAAACATCTTCGATATCATCGTGGATAAGAGAGAAGTTATGGACTATTTCAACGGCCGTGGCGGCAGGCAAAGCCTGCCTGTAATCCCCTCCCACTGCTTTACTGGCTAATAAACAGAGAATACCCCGCACCATCTTACCTTCGGCGGAGTCAGGCTTTCCTTGCTCGTCGATCCATCCCATGTGGTAACGTAACATAGCAAAAATTGGTTGGGGTTGATTAAGCAGGAGTATTTGTTCGTGCCTGATTGCCTGGCGGTATTCTTGAATAAAAGCCGTATCAGCCACGAACGTTTCCGACCCTGGAGGCAGCTTTGACCGATTGGGCCAATTCCGGAAAAGCCAGTAGTACCCGGTTAACTATACCCTGAGCATCCAGTCCATAACGGGCGCGCATCAGTTCGGGCAACCCCTGGTCAACGAATTCATCGGGGAGACCTACGTTTATCACAGACACGGTACCCAGGTGTGATTTCTGTAATAGTTGCAGGACTGCGCTTCCAAATCCACCGGCTATTGCATTCTCCTCCACGGTAAGCATTCGCTGCGTGGACTGAGCTACCCTGATAATAAGGTCCGAATCCAGAGGTTTGGCAAATCGGGCATTGATTACAGCCGCTTTAATACCCTGTTTCGCTAACATATCAGCGGCATCGAGGGCAGGGATAACCATCGCGCCTATGGCTACAATAGCTATGTCCCCGCCATTTCTCAGCAATTCTCCCCGGCCCATAGGTATTTTATGCAGCTCAGTTTCCAGAGGTACTCCGACCGCTGGTCCCCTCGGGTAACGAATAGCTACGGGATGGGTTGAAGTTACGGCGCTGAATAACAGGTGTTGAAGTTCGTTTTCATCTTTGGGTGCACACACTATTAGCTCTGGTATTGGCATAAGGTAGGATAAATCGAAACTACCCTGATGTGTCTTGCCATCATCCCCCACAATGCCAGCGCGGTCAATGGCAAATATCACGGGCAGTTTTGGTATGCACACGTCGTGCAATACCTGGTCGAAGGCCCGTTGCAGGAACGTGGAATATATAGCTACAACCGGAATATAGCCCCGGGAGGCCAGGCCAGCCGCGAAGGTGACGGCATGTTGCTCACATATACCCACATCAATCACCCTATCGGGGAATTCTTTAGCAACCAGATTCAACCCCGTACCACCGGACATAGCCGCCGTAATTGCCACAATACGGGGGTTTTCTCTGGCTAACTTCGATAGCGTTTGAGCAAAAACCTGGCCGTAGGTAGGAATATCGCCATGGCTGTGGTTCGAAGGAGGCACTCCGTGGAAAGCTATACAATCATCTTCGGCCGGTTCATAGCCTTTACCCTTGGTAGTGAGTACGTGGATGAGAGTCGGACGGTGATACATATCCCTGGCCTGGGCCAGAGTTTTTTCTAGCTCGGCTTCATCATGTCCGTCAATAGGGCCAATATAGGAAAACCCTAACTGTCCCCAGAAGGCCCGCGGCCAGACAAGGCCCGTTAGACTGATCTTTATCCACTCTATCAAAGCCCATAAATGTCGGCCGAGTGGCATGTGGCTTACCAACCACCTGACGCCGGATTTAGCCCTGTGATATCTCCTGTTAAGGGAAAGGCGATTCATAATCTTAGCCAGAGCGCCCACATTCGGGGATATAGACATACCGTTATCATTTAATATTACCAGTAGCTTCGTGCCCATATGGCCCGCCTGGTTTATTGCCTCGAAAGCCATCCCCCCCGTTATAGCGCCGTCGCCAATGACTGAGATCACGTGGTAATCATCGCCGGCCATATCCCGGGCCACTGCCATACCCAGAGCAGCCGATATGGAAGTGCTGGCATGGCCTGCAGTAAAGGGGTCATGGGGGCTTTCCTCACGGTCGGTGAAACCGGACAATCCGCCAAACTGTCTCAGGCTATCAAAACGCTCACGGCGGCCGGTTACCAGCTTATGAACATAGCTCTGGTGGCCTACATCCCACACGATTTTGTCTTTCGGGCTATTGAAGACCCGATGTAGCGCCAGGGTTAACTCTACCACCCCCAGGTTGGATGCCAGGTGACCGCCCGTTGTGGTAACGGTGGTTACCAGTTCGTCACGTATCTCCTGGGCTAACTTTGATATTTGCCCGGGAGAAATCTTTTTCAAATCCTGAGGATTGTTGATTCCGTCAAGAATTCTTGTCATATCTAACCAGCTTTTCAAATCAATAGTTCCATGATAACAAGCTGTCAGGCTAACTGTCAAACAAAGATACCAATCCCCCTGAGTCCCCCTTAGTAAGGGGGATATAGGGGGATTTGAAGATTGCTTCGCCCTATAGTTCAGTTATTAATAAATTAAGTGAATGGGCGGGAATCCGCCCCTACAGTTAATAAGAACCGAAAATCAGTCTTGTTAAATAAGTTTTGCCACATCACTATAACCCCCTCTCTGTAAACGGAGAGGGGGCAAGGGGGTGAGGTCAAAACCTATTCCTCATACAGAGTAATTCTGTTATTATTAACGCCGTGCGTAATAAATTGTCAGTCGCAGGGCACAACCAGAGCAGGTTTTACCGTGGCTGGATAGTTCTTCTGGGCTGCTTTCTGGTAACAATGGCTAACGGCGGCCTCTTCTGGGTTTTTGGTATCTTTTTCAAACCCCTGTCTAATGAGTTTGGCTGGAGCCGTGGAGAGCTTTCTCTGGTTAACACAGCTTTCCTCATGGCCTATGCACCGGGAGCCATTCTATGGGGGAAGGTTGCTGACCGATTTGGCCCGCGGCAGGTTTTATGGTTGGCATCCTTGATGGTGTTAATCGGCTATCTGGGTAGCAGCCGCATAGAAAGCCGCACGCCACTTATTCTCTACTATGCCCTGATGGGGCTGGGCACATCAGCCACCCTCGGCTTGCCGGTGGCTACGGTGCAACGCTGGTTTGAAAAAAAGCGGGGCTTGATGCTGGGAATTGTTGCCGCCGGGACCGGTATAGGCGCCCTAATTTTTGCGCCGCTTACCAGCAGGTTGATATATAGCTATGAGTGGCGGAATGCGTATATCATCATCGGGAGTATCCTCGGTCTATGGCTGGCGCTGGGAGCATACCTGATGGCCCATAGCCCTGAGAAGAAGGGCCTGCTACCCTACGGTGCTAAAAAACCGAATGTCAGTTCAGTATCACCAGCGCCACAAAGCAAGAATGAAATCAGAACCCGTCAGGCATTACGAACTAAAACCTTCTGGGGTCTGGCGGTTTTGCATATCCTGAGTCTAACACCGACCCTATTTTTCCCCACCCATCTCGTCCCCCTGGCTACTGATAGAGGTGTATCGGCGGCCTTCGCCGCTCAGGCCCTGGGGCTTTTGGGCGCTGTAGGCGTCCCCGGGCGAATCCTGGGCTGACCGTATTGGATGGATGAAGGGGATAGCTATAGTCAATTTTGTGGCAGCATCAGCTATCCTGGGACTGATATTTGTAGATGCTCCGTGGATGCTCTATGTTTTCGTTATTGTCTTCGGTTTCTTCAAT
>JACVQG010000169.1 GCA_015661045.1 Dehalococcoidia bacterium
TCGGTACGCCGATTTTTCCAACTCCGGCCACTTCACCCGCATCCTTGTTAACCTGGGGGCTTTTGGACCACTCGACCGCTCCAACCAGCTTTAGGCCGGCGCTCTCCTCGATGAGACGCACCAGCGTGCTTCCCATCCTCCCCGCTGCTCCGCAGACGACTAAACCTAGCATGCTCACCTCAAATCAGACCAAAAGCGGTCAGCACTTCTTTAAGCTTTTTGAGATTGGGTTTGGACATCGGGGTTAACGGCAGGCGCAAATCTCCCCGACATTTCCCCATCAAAGAAAGCGCTGTCTTGATCGGGATGGGATTGGTTTCGATGAAAACCGCGCGAATCAAGGGAATGAGCTTAAATTGAAGCTTTCTCCCTTTTTCCCAATCTCCTTTCAAACAGGCTTGGGTCAGTTCGGACATTTCTTTAGGGATGATATTCGCCACCGTGGAGACCACCCCTCTACCTCCTAATGCCATCAGAGAAAATGTCAGGGAGTCTTCTCCCGAATAGACTGCGAAGCGATCTTTGCAGAGGCGCAGCACGTCTATGGCCTGATCTACAGAGCCGGTTGCTTCTTTTACCCCGGCGGCCAGTGCAACTGCCCACGCGACTTTGTTACCCGACTTCGTAGCGTTATCCAGTACCTGCTCAAGAGTAAACCCGCTCCAATTAGACCCGTAATTTCTACTTTCCCCGCTTGGCAGTGCAACCGTCGCCTCGACTCTTCCTTTCAGGTTGAGTTGCCAGAACTGCACCCTGTATTGCTGGCCATCTATGGTAACAGTCTTATCAAGGATAGCAGGCGTTGGCGTAGGAAGATGGGGTGTAGGGGTGGGGGAAATTGTAGGCATCCGGGTAGGTGTGGGGTACGGCATAGGCGTGGCTGTCACATACGGCGTTGGTATCTGTGTTGGCGTGGGAGATGGAAGGGCTGGTGATGGCGCTGGCGTTAAGGGCATGGCTACGGTTGGAGCCGGGATAAAAGGTTGTTGTGCATCAGACTTTTTCCCCAACCACCCGTTAGAAAAGGCAAAAAAGACAATGCCCCCAACCACACATAAAGTGGCCACAGAACCAAATAACCAGCGTATACTCTTCCCTTTTGGAGGCGAAGTTGCGCTGACTGGAATCTCTCGGATTACAGATTCCCCCTTGCTTATATCTTCTTTTGCATAAACCCGCCTGCAATTGGAACATCTCCATATATTAGATATGTCATCCCAAATGAGCTTAAATCCACAATCCGGGCAAATGAGGGTCAGGTTTTTTACATTTTCTGTCGTAGTTTTAACCGGCACGCCAGTGTGGTTCGCATTTTGGCTATCAAAAGTACCGGTCTTTTCTACGTTAGTCGCTCTACATCTGGGGTTCAGGCATTCCCAAACTCCATCATGACTGAGATAATAGGTGGGTTCTCCACACTGAAGACACTCCGCACCACGCCTGGCAGACCTTGCTAAAAGTTTTAAATGCGTTTCAAAATCGCGCCGTGAGAATTGTTGATCACAATGTTTGCAACAAATAAGTTCTGACTGTGATGTGTTTTCCTTTGTATCCAGGTCTTCCAGCGAAAAATTCCGCTTGCAATCCCCATTCAGGCATTCATATAAATTCATATTATGTGAGAGAGACCTTTGTCCGCAACTGGGACACACTAGTAACTCAGGGTTCGTCCCTCCATTTCCATCGAGTCGCCCCTGACCAGTACCACCTGTGTTGTTTCCGACGGCTTTTCTTGCGCTGGAATCAATGTCCAAACGACACTTGTGCCCGTGATCAATCTCCCACAGCGTAAGCGCCTTTCCACATTTCGCACAGATAATTGGGCCCGGCAACTCAGACCTCCGCTACGGTTTTATACTTGCTTAATGGATATTGGATTTTGACTGAACCTTTTATCAGATGGCTATTTAATTTTCTTCACCCTCAGGCCACTCAGTATACTTCAGGATCGTTTCGCTAACAAGCGGGAATGTTTCTTCCGCGAGACGACTTTTCTCCTCAGCCATCTCCCTATAGCCTTCGGCCATGAGAGCCTCTAATTTAGCTTTTTCTTCTTTTTCCAACCTATTCAGGCCCCCTTCTCTATCCCTGTCTCTATCTCTGTCTCAGAATACCTATAAATGCTCCAGTCCCAGGCTATGGTGCAGCGCCAGGTCAACCTCTTGCATCTTTTCGTTGCTTAACTGGCCTATTAAATCGCCAAGCCTTGTTTGGTCAACTGTCTGGATTTGCTCACACTTGACAACGCTGTCCTCGGGCAAACCGCTCTCCCGGGCAGTAATAAGCACGTGAAACAGGTATGGCCGTCGTCTTTTAGAGGAAATTGCAGCGACGATTGTGGTACGGCTATATTGGTTACCTGCATTATTTTGTATTATGAGTCCAGGCCGCACTCCGCTTTGTTCTGATCCCCGACCAGGAGAAAAATCGACGTAATGGATATCCCCCCTTCTAATCATCACGCAAAGCAACCTCACGGGTTACTTCCAGCCATTCCTCCGCCTCTTGCCGGTTTTCCTCGGCCATCTCACGGTAGCCCTCAGCCATAAGTGCCTCTATCCTCGCCTTCTCTTCTTTTTTTATAAGTTTGGCGATTACCTCACTACGGCTTATAGATTCTTCTTTGGCCATGCTATCCGCGAAATCTAACAATTCCTTTGAGATACTAACAGTCACCTTTGCAACGTGTTGTCCCCTCATAATAACCTCCAGAACCAGTATATCATACCAACAGTATGACTATCAATCATAATAATATCCTTACCCGGACCCATTCTCTATCTCTGAGTCTCTATTATTACCTTAATAGAATCCTGGGCGCTGGCTACAATCTGGAACCCTAAACCTGTCTCGGCCAGGCTAAGGCGGTGAGTAATCATATCCTGCACCATCACCCGCCGGGAGCGGATAAGCTCCAGAGCTATGGCGCAATCGGCAGGAGCGCCGGCATAGGAAGTAGTCAGTGTCATGCCGTCCCGCCAGAAAGGCCACAGGTCAATCGGGAAGTTAACACCCGGAGGAGTGGGTGCAAAGAGGAGAATAGTCCCCCCCCGTTCCACCGATTGTATACCTTGCGACATAGCGGATGCAGCCCCGGCGCACACTACCACCAGGTCGGCGAGTCTTCCATTATTGACCTGCTTTACACGGGCAGGGACATCTTCATTAGCCAAAAATGTAGCGTCGGCGCCAAACTGCCTGGCTGTTTTTAGCCGGTAGTCAACTATATCTGTAGCCATAATCCTGCCAGCGCCGGTGGCCTTAGCCAACATTATGTGTAGCAGCCCCGCAATCCCGCTGCCAATGACCAGCACACTCTGCCCCGGTTGAAAATTGGCTATTCGGTGCCCACGCACCACGCAGGATAAAGGTTCAACAAAGGTGGCCTCTTCATAAGATAGCTCTTCAGGTAAAAGATAGACGCCCCTATCCACGTTTATAGCCGGCACCCGGATATATTCGGCAAAGCCGCCGGGGTCGAAGTTGGTGGAACGGAGGCTATCGCAGACGGTGTGGCGGCCATTCAGGCAGTGATGGCAGGTATTGCAGGGGACATGGTGGATAACGCAGACCCGCTGGCCCACCTTGTACTTTTGCACACCGTCGCCAACCTGAGTGATGACGCCTGCCACTTCATGTCCCAGCACCCGGGGCGCCTTCTCCCTGCGATACCACTCCATGACATCGCTGCCACAGATGCCGCTGGCCACTACCTTGACCAGCAATTCACCAGAGCCTATTTTGGGGACAGGCATCTCCTCCAGTCGGACATCCCGGTTATTGTAGTACATGGCAATACGCATAAGTTTATGTTCCCTATCTAATCAGGTTGTAGCTAGTTTTTCAGGCAAAAGTTGCAATTTTTACGGAGCGTTCAACAGCAAAGTTCTTGCGATGGAGTTTTATGCGCTCAATCTCATGAAGCGTTTCTGCTGTTAGATAGCTCTCGCCACAATTGGGACAACTTATTGCAGGGATGTTCTCTATCACCAGTAAATCTTTACCCTTGCCATAGGTCCTGGTAACCTTTCGGATACGTGCATCCTCATTTCCACAAATGTCACACACCATAACCATTACTCCTGCTATCATGACAGATATAGATATAATAAAACCAGTTATTTCGCATCAGTAAACACCAAAGGAAGTTCAGTACGCTCTCCGGTGGCATCACTGATTACAATGAGCCGGCCTTTGTCCTCCCGCTGCAGTTGCTCATTGGCATTTAGTAATTCTATACCGTATATTGTCCCATCAGGAGCCATATCAACGATGAGTTCATCGCTGATTCTAATAGATTCTACCCCCTTCCTTTTCCTATGGAAACGAATATAAGCAATGTTGTAGCGGGGGTCATATGTCAGTCTCATAAATTATCTCCCTTTCTGCCACATCAGAAGTAACGTGTAACAATAGTGATAACCAACCAACTGTCACCTTCCTTAACGGTATTTGCCGCCCCATTCGTTGTCAAACGGGAAGTTACGTCGAAATCCAGTTCTACCAAACTTGGCTGGGAATTGTTCACCAAGTTCAACAGTCGCTCTAATTTCATTTTCAGTGGCGCCGCGTTCTGCTAACCGCTCTAAGGCATGTGGGTGAAAGCAAACCGCCATCATTTCAAGCCACTTGGTTCTGCGGTCTGGGGTTGTGTATCATCCTCTAACATTAACTGGTAAGCATCCCGAATGTTTTCTTCCAATTCCTCAAGAGATTTCCCCTGGCTGAATACGCCAGGCACCTCTTTCAATCTACCGACATACCAGCCTTCATCTAACCAGTATTCAAGGACGAAGTGCCGTAGCTCATTCATGTATATCCCTTGCTTACTCCCACAAATGGAAAATGTCAATCATTCAAGTCTTCCAAAATCCGTCGCCCCTTTTATCTCCTCAAAGCGAAAGTTTTTTCACCCGCTTAGTGCTACATTCGCCTACGAGAGGCGCCTATGACCTCTCCCCTTGGTAAAGGGAGATTGAGAGGGATTTTGACGGCGGATTCAAGCCTTTCCACAAATCCTCAAAAGTCCCCGTCTTTACGGCGCCCTCTTTGTAAGCTTGTTCGGCTTCTTTACCCCTTTTAGCTATTTCCATTCTTCTTGACTCGATCAATCTTTTGTTAAGAATATCCAAAATATATGCCTGGTCTTTAATATCAAGACCCTCTATTTCCTTCAGAACATCCTTGACACTGGTGACTTTGTTGCTCATTAAACAACCCCTCTCTACCCCGGGCATTTTCCCTAAGTTTTGCTCCCCACCTTCTCCCCCTGTTTAGCCCCCTCAAATATCTCCTGCGCCTGTTGTGGGGTGGTATTCTCGTGGATAATGGCACGGAGGGCTTTTATCATAGCCACCGGATGCTCGTTTTGCCAGATGTTCCGTCCCAGGTTTACCCCTATTGCCCCCCGCTGCATACCATCATAGACAAAGTCGAAGACCTCCCGTTCGGTGTTTACCTGAGGCCCCCCCGCCATGACCACCGGCACCGGGCATCCCTGTACTACCCTCTCGAAGTTCTCGCACCAGTAGGTCTTGACCACCCGCGCCCCCAGTTCGGCGGCAATGCGGGAACACAATGACAGATACCGGGCATCCCGTTTCTCCAGCTCTCTGCCTACAGCGGTAACTGCCATCACCGGGATGCCATATCTTTCGCCCTCATTTACCAGTTTGGCCAGATTGAGCAGCGACTCCTTCTCGTAATGGGTTCCCACGAAAATGGAGATACCGACTGCCGAGACGTTTAGCCGGACAGCATCTTCCATCGAGGTGGTCAGCCCCTCGTTGGACAGGTCCTCGCCCGCCATGCTGGCGCCGCCGGATACTCTGAGGATGATAGGTTTGGTATTGCGGGGGTCAATCGCCGAGCGTAACACCCCGCGGGTGACGAATATTGCATCGGAATAGGGCAACAGGGGTTCCACCGTTTTACCCGGCTGCTCCAGCTTCCGCGTAGGCCCCTGAAAGTAGCCGTGGTCTATAGGCATAAAAAGACATTTTCCATCCG